>JAKJAB010000152.1:0-7513 GCA_022707725.1 Chloroflexota bacterium
GCCCACCGCGCGGTACACCGCCACGGTGGCGGCAGCTGTAGCCGACTGGGCCGGGAACACACTCGGCGCGGACAGCGTGTGGAGCTTCGAGACTGCCGTGGAACCGCCAATGTCCGCCTATCACGGCGACAT
Organism: Chloroflexota bacterium; assembly: GCA_022707725.1. Taxonomy (GTDB): domain Bacteria; phylum Chloroflexota; class Anaerolineae; order B4-G1; family SLSP01; genus DSWT01. The sequence goes on from JAKJAB010000152.1 coordinate 133, forward strand.
CCACAACCACACCTCCTACTCCGACGGGTCCGGCACGCCCGCACAGGCGCTGGCAACCGGACGCGCCGCCGGGTTCGACTTCATGGCGATCACCGACCACTCCTATTCCATTGACGATACACAGTGGGCCAACACCCTCAGCGCGGTCGAGGCGGCGACGGAAAATGGCACGTTCGTTGCGATTCGCGGCTTCGAGTTCACGCAGGGCGCTGAAGGGCACGCCAACGTCTACAACACCGTCCGCCACGCCGTGCGCACAAACGTCCCCGGCTGCACCTACTGCGACTACACACCCAACTTCGAGGCCGGCGAGACGGTGCAGGGGTTCTACCCCTGGCTCGCCGTCACCGGCACGCAGGCTATCGACGGCGCCGGAACGCTGATGCAGTTCAACCACCCCGGCTGGATCAACTTCAACGACTGGGCGTTCCACCCCGAAGTGGCCGGCACAGCCCGGTTGGAAGAGGTGGGCAACGGCAGCGGCACGTCTTACGCTTTCTCCGAAGACGAATACATCCGCTCGCTGGACTACGGCTGGAAGGTGGGCGCCACCAACAACGCCGATACCCACTCCACCCACTGGGGGACGAACACCCCGCACCGCACCGGCGTCTGGATGCCCGGCCTCACCAAGTCCGATCTGATGGAAGCGTTGCGCGCGCGCCGCACCTTTGGCAGCGAGGACACCAACTACGAACTCTACCTCAAGGGCAACGGCGCGTGGATGGGGACGGAAATCCCCAACACCGGCGAAATCGCCTTCGAAATCTACGCCGCCGACCCCGACGGCGAGGCCGTGGGAAAGCTGGAACTGATTACTAATGGCGGTCGCGTTGTCACCTTTACGACCGAGACGCAATCGGCGTTCACCTGGCAGTTCAGCCTGGCGATCACGCCTGGCGTCCACTATTACTACGTCCGCGCCACGCAGCCGGATGGCGACCGCATCGTCAGCTCGCCCGTGTGGACGCTGGGGACGGAGGACATCGCCATCACCGATTTGAGCGTGGAACCCTCGCTCTCCACCATCTACAACCCGAGCCTGATCACGGCGCGCGTCACCAACCGGGGCGCGACCGCCCAGACCGTCACGGTGACGTTCACCGTTAACGGGGTTCCCATCGGCAGCGTCCCGCTCACTGTGGGGGTTTGCACCGTCGGCCCGTGCGACGATGGCTACGCCAACGTCTCCTGGCAGCCCACCATCACCGGCCCGGTTACGATCGCGGCTCAATTTGGGAATATCCCCGGTGACAGCCCCGACGACAACTACCGCTCCCTCACAACGGACGTGACCGACGAGCGGGTGCCGCTGGTGTTGATCGACGCGGGGCACAACAACATCGGCGTCGGCAACCCCCGCGATGCGCGGCACTTCGCCAACGACCTGACCGCGCACGGCTACAACGTCCTCTTCAACCTGGACGAAATCACCGCCTCCGACCTCAACACAGAAACCGTGCGGCTGCTCATCATCAACGCTTACGGGCCGAACCAAATGACCTCCGCCGAAATCACGGCCATCGCCAAGTTCGTGGCCGCGGGCGGCAGTCTGTGGCTCAACGGGATGGCCGATTACACCGGCAAAGTCGCCTGGGCCAACACCGTCGCCGACCGGCTGAACGCGCTGGTCGCAGCGGTCGAGGCCGAGGTCGGGTCCCTCATCCCCATCCGCATGAACGACGACGAAGTGCTCGACGGCAACAACAACAACGGCTACCCCTGGGGCGTCCTCTGGCACATCTATCCGGCGGCGCTGGAGACCGGCGTGGGCATCAACGTCAAGCAAATCCAGTCGTGGTCGGATTGCTCGCTCAAAGATCGCAACAACGGGGCGCTGACGCAGGCTGACCTGGGCGAGAACGGATTCCTTATGATCGAAGGCGACCTGGACACAGGCAACGGGACCTACGGCTATCCCAACCGCACGCACAGCATGGACGCGGACGGGCAAAACGACGCTTACCTTTACCCCGCCACCATCCCGCTGGCCGGGGCCGCCGGCTACGACATCCCCGGCCAGGCCGGACGCCTGTTCTTCTACGGCGACGCCAACGACCCGTTCAACATCTTCGCCTACACCGCCGGCGACGGCAAGCAGAACGAGCTGTTCAACCTGCAAACCGTGATGTGGCTGTTGGGCGAGCCGCTGCAAAAGTCGACCATCGCGGAGGCGCGCATGGACGCCGAACTGGACAACGTGCCCGACAACCTCCACAAACTGGTGTGGGTGGAGGGCAAGATCACGGCAGCCTACGGCGAATTCTTCAACGTGCTGTACGTGCAGGACGAAACCGGCGGCATCACCGTCCACGCGCCGGCCGGCGACATCTACGCGGACGACTTCACGCGCGGGACGACCGTGCGCGTCGTCGGCACTATCGATACGTACAACGGCGACACCGAAATCGAGTTCTTCGAAGCGGAGATGGTGCAGGTGCTCGCCGCCCCCGCCGGCGAGGTGGCGCCCAAACCGTTCAGCACCGGCGCTGCCGCGCTCGAAATCAACGAAGGCTGGTTGGCGCAAATCACCGGCACGGTCACGAGCAAAGTGGGCGACGAGGCCCTCATCGTGGACGATGGCAGCGGCCCCATCCGCGCCTTCCTCGACGGCTACAACGGCGACTTCAGCGACATCCCTGCTGGGGCGCTGGTCACGGTCAAGGGGCTGATCTCGGAGGACGGCGACGGGCGGCGCATCCGCGTGCGCAATTACAAGATGCACTCCATCGCCGACGACGTGACGTTGCTTGAGATGCCCGGCACGCTCGCCATCACGAAGACGGTGGAAACTGCCGGCGACGTCTATCCCGGCGATAGCGTCACCTACACCATCGTCCTGCGCCACGTCAGCGGCGCGCCGGTGGCGGCCATGCTGACGGACACGTTGCCTTCGGAGGTGAACTTCGGCGCGTGGATCGTCCAATCTGGGGCTGTGGAGGCCAACGACGTCATCACATGGCAAGGCGCGGTCGAAATGGGGGCGGAAGTACGGTTGGTCTTCACCGCTATCTTGCAGAAAAACACCGCCAGTATCGTTATACCGGTGGTCAACAGGGTTTTCTACACCACCCCTTACGGCGGGAGCGGTTCAGACGCGGCGATTTTCGATCTGTTCGTGACGAAGACCATTTTCCTGCCTTTGGTGATGCGGAACACACCCTGAGGTCACGGACCGTGAGGACACGGTCGGTCAAAGCGCTTTCTGAAATCTCATCACGCCCCGGCGACAGCGAAGTCGCCGGGGTGCGACTCTCCGGCTCTGTATCCCAGGTGTTGCTTACCGGTCTGCTATTGCTGACGGCAGCGCTGTACGCACCTTCACTCCATTATGGTTTCATTTGGGACGATCCACTGTGGTACGGGCGCGTGGTCGATGTAACACTCGAGCGCTTGTTGCTCCCCAACGCGACCTTCCACTTTTACCGCCCCGGCGAACTGTTACTCAACGCGCTGTTCGCCCGCGCGGACGGAACCTTCCCTGATGTAGCCATGCACGCTTTCCAGATAGGCGTACACCTTGTCAACATCGCCCTGGTTTGGCGGACGTTGCGGGAATTGCGACGTAGCCGGACCATAGCGCTGGGAACGGCGGTGCTATTCGCGCTCTACCCTCTCTCGCATCAGGCCATCGTGTGGGCGGCGCCACAGCAACCCTCGATGACACTGTTGATCTTGTTGACGCTGCGTGTGTTCAGCGTCGCGCGGCAGAGAGGACAGCCCGGATGGGCTGCTTTGGGCGTATATGTGCTGGCGTTATCCATCCAGGAAAACGCGCTCTTTATCTTACCGTTCATCGTACTGTGGGAAATATGGCATCAGGGGACGTTGAAAGCCGTCTGGCGCGTACCCAGTCTGTGGGGATTTGGACTGCTTTCGGCCGGCTATCTGCTCCTGTGGGTGAATATCCCCAGACAGATGGGGATAACCAGCATTGCGTTCGAACCACGGGTGGGATTGTATCTGTTGCAGGGATTGGCGTTTCCGGTGTTGGGCTTTCCGGCCGGCTTTCCCGGCGCGCTCCAACCGTATGTTCCGTATATACTGCTGATCGTGCTCTTGTGGCTGACGGCGGCGCTGCTGTACCGGCGTCAGGGATGGATTTTGGCCTGTGGGTTGCTGTGGTATGGCGTCGGGATGTTGGCAAGCTGGGCGGGATTGCGCTATTCCTACGCCAACTTGAGTCCGCGGCAGTTCTACCCGGTCGCGCCGGCCGTGGCAGCGCTGTGGACGACGGCCTTGTTGCCGCCGCGCAGTTCCGCTCCCGCAACGCGAGTCTGGCGCGGGGCAGGTGGCGTGTTGCTGGCGCTGATCCTCTGCCAGAGTCTGGTGTTGCTCGACCGGTTCAATCGTGCTTATGCCGTGGGTACCACCCATCTGCGCGCGGCGGTAGATACTTTGGGGACGTCCGATGCCGAAATGTTGGTGTTCGTCAACTTTCCTGACCGGTATACATTCAAACGGGAGCCGTACCCGTTGGGCTACTGGGGAGTGACGTTGGCGCCGGTGGTCACACCATTGGAAGCCTTCGCGGAGATGCATTACACGCGCGCCCCCACGACCTTGTGTTTGAGCGTTCCCGCGCTCGATTATGAGGCGCGAGAAGTCTCGCCTTATCGTGTGGATATGCGCGGCGAACCTGTCGGCGAAGACAATGTCTATCGACGCGCGGTCGAGGCAGATGGCGTCTATCTCACAGTCTATAAGCCAGATGGCACACTCGAACTGCGCTACGCGGGCAAGGTAACGTCCGGCGGGATAGAGGAAGGTGCGCCGTTGGCGTCGTTTGGTGACGTGGCTGACTTGTTAGACGTGGAAGTGCGCCAATCGCCGGCAGCTTCATCCTCTATGCTAGAAGTGACGCTGCATTGGAAGGCGCTGCGCTCCGGGGCGCCCACCCTTGTGGCTTTTGCACACGTTATGGTTGACGGTGACCTGGTTGCCCAAGACGACGGAATACCCGGGCGCGGATTGTTTCCGCTTCAGGCCTGGCGTTTCGGGGATGTGATTGAGGATGAGCGGTCCATCGAACTGCCGGCAACACTGGGCGCAGATGATACCATCGTCGCCGAAATCCGTGTGGGTATCTACGATTGGTTGACGCAGGTACGGCTTCCGGTACAGGTAAAAGACCATAGGCTGGAGGCCGTCAATAATGCGTTACTCGTCAAACGAATTTCACTGCCTTGATAGGACTTTTTTTACTTTTCTCTTGCAGAGTGTTGTGATACAATCATCATGATGAGCCAGGTTACTTCAAATGCCACGTGTATATCTTGCTGAAAGCAATCAGGGAAACGCTGTCAATGATTGACATCATCCATGGTTTGATTACGTGGGGGAAGCACGCACTGTTGTCGGATCAACTGACGACATGGATGCGCGCCTGGCGCAATTGCTGTAAGACTTTCTTGCCGGCAGCGATGTACGATTCCTAAGACAAAAAGGCCGTTATGTGCATGATGGCCTTTTTGTCCAGTGTGAGACATTTTTCCGTCTAGGCGGAAGTGAAAGACTATCACAAAATATAGGAGGCTTTGACTATGAAACTTTTAGACTTGACCATCCCTCTCGGTATTGCCACGCCGCCGTGGCCCACGTATGAGCCGCTGCAAGTGAAATACTTCAAGCGACTGGCACCCAACGGCGCGAACGGCCAGCTCGTCACCCACTCCAACCACCTGGGCACCCACCTCGACGGCGAGATCCACTTCTACACCGCCGGCAAAGACATCGCGTCCCTGGATATGGACTTTCTCGTCCATGAAGCCGCCATCGTTGACCTTTCCGACGTGGTCGCCGACTACGACATCTACACGTCGGAAATGATCGAGGATAAAGTTGAGATCAAAGAAGGCGACATCCTCATCATCCACACCGGCTTCCACCACTTTGGCTGGGATATGCCCCACGCCGACGAGATCCGCTACATGGTACAGCATCCGGGCCCGGATCGAGAGTTCGCGGAGTGGGCCAAGCGCAAAAAGCTGCGCTGGATCGGCGTGGACTGCGGCAGCGCGGACCATCCGATGAACACGATCATCCGCAACTGGATGCCTCGCCAGGCCGCGCAGGCCGAAAAGCACTTCCAGCAGAAGTACGGCAAGGGGCTGGAAGAGGTGTTCGATGACACGAAATACCAGCTGATGCACATCGAGATGTTTCCCTCCGGCATCATCCACGCGGAGTGCCTCGGCGGCGAGATCGACCTGCTCATCAACCGCCGTGTGCAGCTCGGCTTCTTCCCCTGGCGCTTCGTGGACGGCGAATCGAGCATCGGGCGCTGCGTCGCCTTCGTGGATGACGACGAATACGCCGATCTGATGAAGAAAAGGGAGAGCCTTCCCAAGACCAAATTCGGCGATGCGTTCGACCCGCAGCACGTCGAGAACCTGAATCAGCAGGTGGCCCGTCGAGTGGTCAAATAGCCAGATGTCATAGCGTCAGGGGGGCAGGCGCTCTCAGGCTGCCCGCCCCCCTGACCGGCGACTCTACGGCGACCTGACCAACGACCCTACGACTACCCGACTACCGGAGATCAATGACTATGATGGCTTTGGAAGGACTTCGTATTCTGGATTTGACCCGTGTGTTGGCCGGGCCTTACGCGACGATGATCCTGGCCGACCTGGGGGCCGACGTGATCAAAATCGAGATGCCCGGCACAGGCGACGATTCGCGGAATTTCGGGCCGTACCTGCACGGTGAGAGCGCGTATTTTATGAGCCTCAACCGCAACAAGCGCAGCGTGACGCTGAACCTCAAGTCGCCGCGCGGGAAGCAAATCATCCGCGAACTGGCGGCGCGCGTCGATGTCGTCGTCGAAAACTTCCGCCCTGGCACGTTGGAGCGGCTCGAATTGGGTTACGAGACGCTGCGCGAAATCAACCCGCGCCTGATCTACGCGGCCTCGTCGGGGTTTGGGCGCACCGGGCCGTACAGCCAGCGTCCCGCCTACGACGGCGTGGTGCAGGCGATGGGCGGCGTGATGAGCATCACCGGGCCGGAGGATGGGACGCCCACGCGCGTCGGCACGTCGATTGGCGACATCATCGCGGGCATCTTCACCGCTATCGGCATTTTGAGCGCGCTGGCGGCGCGGGAGCGCACCGGGCAGGGCCAGTTGGTGGACGTGGCGATGCTCGATTGCCAGGTCGCCATTCTGGAGAACGCCATCGCGCGATACGGCGTCACCGGCGAAATCCCGCGTCCCATCGGCAGCCGCCACCCGTCTGTTGTCCCGCTCGAACCGTTCAAGACGCAAGACGGGGAGTTGATGGTGGCGGTGGGCAACGACACGGTCTGGGGGCGGCTCTGTGAGGCGTTGGAGCGGCCCGACATGGGCGCGGATCCGCGCTTCACGACCAACCCGGAACGGCTC
>JAKJAB010000152.1:7595-7885 GCA_022707725.1 Chloroflexota bacterium
GGGGGTGCCCGCCAGCCCCATCAACAACGTCCCCCAGGTGATGGCGCACCCGCAAGTGCTGGCCCGGGAGATGTTGGTGAAGGTTCTGCATCCGACAGCCGGCGAACTGACAATGGCCGGCATTCCGATCAAACTCAGCGAAACGCCTGGCGCTATGCGGATGCCCGCGCCCACGTTGGGACAGCACACCGAAGAGGTGCTGCGCGACATGCTCGGATACACGCCGGAGCAAATCGCGGAGTTGCGGGCGGAAGGGACGCTTTGAGGGTAAAGGGTAAAGAGTAAAGAGT
>JAKJAB010000153.1 GCA_022707725.1 Chloroflexota bacterium
GCTCGCTGTGGGCGTAGGCCAACCCATCCAGCACGTCGAGCATGATGCGCACGATCTCGCCCCAGGCCATCTGCTCGCCGCGCACGCGGTAATCGTTGAGGCGCGTCTTGAGCGTGTCGCCTTCGAGCAACTCCATGACCATATAGTACACGTCATCCTGCACATCGAAGTCGAAGACCTGGACGATATTCGCATGGCGCAGCGCCGCCACCGACTGCGCTTCGCGCTGGAAGCGCGCCTGCCACGTCTCGTCGGCGGATGCGTCAGCCCCGAATGCTTCATCGTCCATCAGATCGGAACGCAGGACTTTGACCGCTACATAGCGATCGAGCTGCGGGTGATAGGCGCGGTAAACACGCGCCATCCCGCCCCGCCCGAGCGCCTCCAGGATGCGGTATTTGCCGAGCGTTTTGCCTTCCAAAGAAGCCACTGCCATTGTATTGTTTTCCCCCTCGAAGTGCAACGCCGCCAGAGCCTGCGCAGGGGAATGCACGTTGATCGCATTATTGATCATCTTCATTCACCATCCTACGATAAGGATAGCAGACTTATAGCGGCGTTGCCTATTCGTTGTCTATCAATTCACTATCCACGCCCCACCAGTTTGTAACCAAGCCCACGAATGGTGAGCAACATCTGCGGGTTGGCAGGATCGGGTTCGAGCTTGGTGCGCAGCCGCCGCATCAGGTTCTCCACCTGATAATCGTAGACGTCTGCGTGATATTCGGGCCAAACGGCGGCGGCGATGTCATCCTTCGAGCACACCTCCCCACTCCGTTCGTGAAGATACGCCAGCAGGACGAATTCCTTGGAGGAGAGGGGGATCACGCGCCGGTCGAGGCGCACCACACCCGCCGCCACATCCACTTCCAACGCCGGCAGAAAGGTGTCACGGTAGGTGATGTCGGGATCGTGGAAGGCCAGAGCCACGTCGCCGACTTTGATGCAATCGCCGTCGTGCAAAGCGACCGGTTCCAGGATGCGCTCGTCATTGAGGAACGTGCCGTTGGTGCTCTCCAGGTCTTCGAGGATCACGCGCCAGCCGTCCCGCACCAGACGCGTGTGCTCGCGGGAGACGCGTTTGCTGGTGATAACGATGTCGTTCTCCAACGCGCGGCCAATCGTCGTCGTCTCACCGTTCAGCCGATGCTCGCGACCCGTTGGATCGGTCAGAAAGGGAACCGGCTTGGTTATCGAATCCGTCATGAGGCTCACCTCCAATTCCTAAGTTTACGTCGACTGGCGCTCGTGTCAACCGGGTGCAGATTCACACAGATTACCATCAACAGATTAGGCAGATCAAGCAGATTTTTGTCCGTTCACAGCGTGCCATCTGCTAAATTCGCTCAATCTGCTGACTCAAGCTGCGATGCACTTGCCGCACTCAAGTTTGCGTCTATAATCGCTATGTATGAAAAGCTTGATGCGTCTCGAAAGTTGGATTGAGCAATTGGTCGAAGCGCCGTTCGTGCGACTGTTTGCCGGACGGCTGTTCGCACAGGATGTGGCGCGCCACCTCGCGCGGGCGCTGGAAGACGGCGAACGCCTGGGCGCCGACGGTGTGCCGGAAGTGCCAGGACGCTATCGCGTCGCCCTGAATCCTGAGGATTTGGAGGCACTGCAACGCCATCACCCTGACATGGATGCACAACTCGCCGTTGATCTCCAGACGCTGGCCGAAAGCATGAACGTCCGGCTGATGGAGTCACCCGCGATTCTGTTGGAAGCCAGCCCCGACCTGCCGCTGCACGCCGTGCGCATTACGCCGATCGACCGTGCGCTCCTCAAGCACGATCCCACCCGCGATCTAAATCTGGAGTCGATCCGCCAGCACATCGAACAAGAGGAGACGAACGGATTGCGCGCTTACGTGATCGTCCAGGGCATGCACACGTTCGACCTGACATTGCCGACGGTGCGCATCGGGCGCGCGCTCGACAACGATCTCATCCTCGAAGACCCGCGCGTGTCGCGCTACCACGCCCAACTGCGTTGCCGTTATCGCCGTTACATCCTGCAAGACATGGGCAGTCGCGGCGGCACCACGGTCAACGGCTTCCCTATCCAGGAAATCGTGCTCCGGCCTGGCGATGTTATTTCGCTGTCCGGCGTCGATCTGATCTACGGCGAGGAAATTGGCGACTGGCGCAAGGACGCAGCGAGCGCGCTCGCCACAGAAGAAGACACGCGCGCTTACCCAGCAACGAGGCCCTGAGATGGAAAACGTGACGGCGGAGCTGCTGTTGGCGCTGCGGTTTGGACTGGCCCTTTTACTCTACCTCTTCCTGGGTGTAGCATTCTACATCCTCTGGCAGGGATTGCGCCAGCACGAGAAGACGCCCATCATCGCCCACACGCCAGCGCACGTCATTATCAAGGAGGGCGAAGAACAAGGCCGACGGTTATCTTTGCGCCCCGTGACGGCCATTGGACGAAGTCACACTAACATCCTGATCATTGCTGACGCTTTCGCTTCGAACCATCATGCACTGATTCTGTGGCGTGACGAGATGTGGTGGCTCGAAGATCTGGAAAGCCACAACGGCACCTTTCTCAACGAACAACGCATCGCGCATCCCATGCCACTTAGCACTGGCGATCGCATCCGTATCGGTACGACCGTGCTGCGTTTCGAGATAGACGAATAGCAAATGGCAAATGGCAAATGACAAATACCTCACACTCTGAGACCTACATCTGCAATTCGCAATTCGTAATTCGCAATTCATAATTCGCAACGACAAGAGGTACACTATGGACCTGCTGCTGAAAGGAAAAACTGCCCTCGTCACTGCGGCGAGCCGGGGATTGGGATATGCGGTCGCGCGTGCGCTGGCGGGAGAGGGTGTTAGCATCGCGTTGTGCGCCCGCAATGCAGCGACGGTCGAGGAGGCCGCGCGCACGCTGGCCCGCGAAACCGGCGCGACGGTGCTGCCGGTGGTCGCCGACATTACACAGTCTGCCGACATCCGCCGATTGGTCGATCAGACCATCACACACTTCGAGCATATCGATATGCTGTTCATCAACGCTGGCGGGCCGGCGCCAGGACACTTTGCAGACCTGACGATGGAACAATGGGAGACCGGCATCCACCTGACCATCCAGAGCGCCCTGCGCCTGGCGTATGCCGTCGTCCCGTTGATGCGCGCGCAAGGCGGGGGCAGCATCCTCGCCAACACCTCCGTCACCGTGCGCCACCCGTTGGATGGGTTGACGATTTCCAACGCGCTGCGCACCGCCGTCATTGGCCTGGTGAAGACGCTGTCCATCGAACTCGGCCCGGACAACATCCGTGTGAACGCCATCGCACCGGGCTGGACGCGTACCGAGCGCGTGGATGAGATCCTGCGCGCGCGTATGGAGCAGAACACCAGCAGTATGGAAGAAGAAGCAACGAAAATCACCACGGAAGTCCCGTTGCGCCGCATGGCCGAACCCGTCGAATTTGCACGCGCCGCTGCGTTCTTGCTCTCCCCGGCAGCCTCGTACATCACCGGCATCACCCTGCTCGTCGATGGCGGCATGGCCCGCGCGGTGTTGTAAGCAATCACACCGGAGAATCGTACACGGATTTCACGGATTCAAAGGATTTTTGGAAACAATCCGTGTTTTCCGTGCTCATCCGTGTACCATGTGAGTAAACAACTATGAAACATCTCCTCAAGCTATGCACACTTATGATCGGCTTGCTATTGGCGGCCTGTACCATCGCGCCAACCGCAACGCCAGCGCCGACTGCTGTCCCTTCCACAACGACGCCAGCGCCGCCGGCGACGGCAATCTCATCGCCCACGCCAACGCCCAAACCGCGCGTACTCACCATCTGCCTGGGCGCGGAACCGGATTCGCTCTACCTCTACGCAGACGACACACACGCCGCGCGCGTCATCCGCGAAGCCATATACGACGGCCCCATCGACACCGTCGGCTACAGTTACCAACCGGTCATCCTGCAAAAGCTACCTTCCCTGGCAGATGGCGACGCCGTGATTGCCACAATTACCGTCGAGACGGGCGCGCAAATCGTCGATGCCAACGGTGACGTGGTGAAGCTCGCCACGGGAACGCGCGTCCGCCCCAGCGGCTGCCGCGCCGACGACTGCGTGGTCACGTTCGACGAGCAATCCCTCACGATGGATCGAATGCAGGCCACGTTCACCCTCAAACCCGGTCTGCGCTGGTCCGACGGCGAACCGCTCACGGCTCAGGATTCCGTCTACAGCTTCGAGCTGGCCCGGCACGCGGACACGCCCAACTGGAAATGGCTGGAATTGCGCACGAGCAGCTACACAGCGCCGGACGAGCGCACCGTCGTCTGGACCGGACTGCCGGGCTTCCTCGATCCCGCCTACGCCACGGCATTCTGGACGCCGCTGCCGGGCCACGCCTGGAGCCAATACGCGCCGGCCGCGCTGTTGACGCAGGACGTCGTCACCCGCGCCCCGCTCGGCTACGGGCCTTACGTGATCGACGCCTGGACGCCGGGACAGTCCATCCGGCTGTCGCCCAACCCCTACTACTTTCGCGCAGCAGAAGGGCTGCCATTCTTCGAAACACTCATATTCCGCTTCATCTCGAACCAGGACGTGAGCAGCGCTCTGGATGCGCTGGCGCAGGGTCGATGCGATGTGCTGGGTCTCGATCTGTACCTCGAACGCGACCTCGAACGTTTGCGCGAGATGGAAACGTCCGGGGAAGGCCACCTGTACACAATCAGCGGCCCCATCTGGGAACACCTGACCTTCAACGCCGACCCGCCGCCCGATTACGAGCAGCCGGCGTTTTTCCGGGATGTGCGGACGCGGCGCGCGGTCGCTCATTGCATCGACCGCCAGGCGCTCATCGAGCAAGTGACCGGCGGTTTGGGCAAGGTCTCCGATGCCTACCTGCCCGTCGAACATCCGCTCTACGCCGCTGACGCGGTCATCCTGCATCCCTACGATCCGGCGCAAGGTCAGGCGCTTTTGGAGGAGGTGGGGTGGCGCGATCTGGATGGCGATGGCGTCCGCGAAGCGCATGGCATCCCCGGTTTCTTCGACGGAGCGGCGTTTCATATCCGCTACAGCACCACCACGGCGGACATGCACGCGCAAATCGGCGCGCTGGTCGCCGCAGACCTGGCGGCGTGCGGCATCCAGGCAGAGGTGGAACAACTCGAACCGGCAACGTTCTTCAAAGACGGCGCGGGGATGCCATTGTACGGCCGGCACTTCGACCTTGCTGAATTCTCCTGGCTCACCGACGTGCAGCCGCCATGCGGCCTGTATCTTGCCAGAGAAATTTCGTCTGAGGTGAATCAGTGGAGCGGGCAGAACTTCGGTGGCTACAACAACCCGATCTACGACGCACTGTGCCATCAGGCGCTTGCAGCGCTGCCCGGCGAACCGGCTTACATCACAGCCCACAGTGAAGCGCAGCATCTCTTCAGCGCCGACTTGCCGGCGCTGCCGCTCTTCTTCCGCCCACGCATCTACGCCGCACGCGCCGATTTGACCGGCTTCAGCCCGGACGCCATCGCTGTGGAGACGTGGAACGTTGAGGAGTTCGCGTTTGGAGAGGAGTAGGGCGTTGTCCGCAACACCTACAGCCGACTTGCGCCGGATCACAATCCGGCGCGGCGAGGACGGCGTTTGCAATCCGTCTTAAGCGCCGAATTGCGCTGCAGCGTAAGGCCCCCCTACTCCCTACTTCCTACTCCCTACCCCACAAAAGCAACACCGTCGGAGCGTCGTAGACGCGGAAGCTCTCATCGAGGTGCGGCAGGCGCAGGGCGAAGGGCGCGCCGCAGCGTTCGGCGAGCGAGAGGGGTGACGTGAGGCCCGCGTCGGCCAGCGGATCGTCGGTGAGGGCCAGCGGCCCCACGCGCGGGCAGCGTCCAAAGGCGATGACCTCGCGCTCGCGCAAGATTTCCTCGTACCAGGCCAACGCCAGCGCGTAGTGCTCCGGTTGGCGCGCCAGCGCCCCGTAGCCGCGATGGCTCGCCAGCACGATGACATCCGCATCCCGTGCGATCTCCGCGAGCTGCGCGGCTTTGAACCCGACCTTCGATGCCGTCTCTTCATCGTAAACCGGCGCGGTCAGCGAGGTGTAGCGCCCGGCGTCACCATCTGATAGCGGGACGGGTAACGTATGGTCCCATTCCTCTACAGCGATGGTTGACCCGGCAGGCGCTTGGGCATAAATCCACTGCGAGGCGGCAATCCACGGGTGCGGCTGAGTGTAGATCGAGACCTGCGCCCATCCCAACAGCGCCGTGATTGCGAGCGCCGCCGTCCCCACAACCCGCCGCGCAACCGGCGAAGCGATGGCCTTCACACACACCAACGCTGCCCACGCCGCCCACACCGGGTAGAGCGGCAGGAGATAACGCGGGAACTTGACGTACAACCCGGCGGTCATCAGGAAATAGATCAACGTCCAGACACAGGCCAGGCGCAGCGTAAACGATCCACGCCGCCAGCGCCACAATCCCCAGACCAACCCCGCGATACCAAGCAGTGTCGCCAGCGGGCCAAGTCCCCAGAGCGCCATCTGCGACAACGGGTAGACGAAGGGCAGCGCGCCCGCGTACTGGCGGGTGTACGGGAAGACGAAGCGTCCCGAAGCCATCATTGCCTGAATCGCCGGGCCGTTCCAACAGGCCGCCGGCCGCAGCAGCGCCCACGGGGAGGCGAGGGCGAAAGCGATGAAGATGGTAGACGGTAGACGGTAGACGGTAGACAGGGGGGGAAGCCACTTGTTGCTGGTTGCTTGTTGCTGGTTGCTGGTTACCGATTGCTGGTTACCGGTTACCCGTTGCTCGTTACTCATTATGCGCAACGCGATGTTAGATTCGCTGATTCGCCCATTCGCCGATTCTCCCGACTTTCGACTTTGGACTTCCCACAACGCGTATCCTACAACGACCGTCACGGCGCACCAGGCCAGCGAGGCTTTGCACGCCAATCCCCAACCGGCGAGCGCCCCGGCCAGCGTCCAGCGCCGGCGGGTTGCTGCGAGGACCGCGCCGGAGGCCAAGACCGCGCCGAGGACGTCCACGGTGTAAAAGCGCGCTTGTTGAATGGCAAAAGGGGAAAACGTCATCAGCGCGGCGGCAAACAGCGCGGTCCACGTCCCGGCAGCGCCGCGTCGCCCGGCGAGCGCGCGGCCCCACGCGCCGGTCAGCGCGACGAGCAACACGCCGAGCAGCCCGGAGAAGAGCCGCATCACAAACAGGGGATCGGCATTGGGCGCAGCCATCACGAACAGGCGCGCCACATAGACCGGCAAATGTCCATAGGGGAAATCCGGCGAAGCTGCGCAGGGATCGCCCCACAGCGGGGTCGATTGCGCCACACCGAGCAGGAAGCGCTCATCCGGGTGCGCGGCGATGGCGAGGCGCACATCCGGCGCGACGGCGTCCCAATCGGGTGCAGGCAGACGCAGGGCTGTCGCCAGCAGGAGCAGGGCAATCCATAAACACCGTATATATTTAGAACAGATTACTTTGTCCAGTTTTGACGTCACTCTCGCAGATACGGTTCCCGCACATCCAGACCTGGGAAAGCCTGGTGGTGTTTTGTATTCGCCCCACCTACCTCCGATCACCATTTCAGCGGACGTGGGCAGTTTTGCAACGTCTCTTGGGGGCAACGCAATGATTATATCTGCTCCTAACCTCGGTGTCAATTGTCTTGCGCCTCACATGGATTGTGATTCGCCGCAACCGTGCTATAAGTAGCCCATTATCCGTTCAATCCGTGTAACTATTCAGCCTTGAGGTGGGACGCACTTAGCTGAACCCAAAACGGCAATTTTTGCGCTTCCTACTGTCATTG
>JAKJAB010000154.1 GCA_022707725.1 Chloroflexota bacterium
CACATTCGGCGGCTTGCTGCTGTGCGTGATTGTCGTCTATCTGGTCGACCTGTTGCCGCCCAGCGATACGGTCCCGGCGCAGAGCGGATTGCTGCTGCGTGTGCAGTGGCTGGGGATCGCTTTCACCCCAACGTTTTACATCGAGTTTGTGCGCGCTATTCGTCTCTCCGTGATGGAAGACCGCTTCCCCGGTTGGGTGCGCTGGGGCAGCTTCATGACCAGCGGTGTCGTGGCTCTGTTGGCCCTCTTCACCGATGTGGTCGTTAAAGGGGGGATGCCCATATCCGATGTTGCAGCCGGGGTGTACCATTTGCAGCCTGGCCTGCTCTTTTATCCTTTCGCTTTCGCTTTTGTCGGCGTGGCATTGTGGGGGTTGCGGGAAACGCTGGTTGCGCGCCGCCGCTGCTACACCCACGCGGCGCGGCGGCGCATGGCTTACCTGCTGGTCAGTTTCGTTGCGCCGGCGATGGGCGTGTTTCCTTATCTGCTGCTGATCGGCTGGCCGACGCGCCTTCCGGGCACCTTGTTCTGGCTTATGCTCATCGCGGGGAACATCGCTGTTGCGGTGATGCTGGTGCTGATGGCCTACAGCGTCGCCTTCATCGGCGCACTGACACCCGACCGGGTGATCAAACACCGGATGGTGCGCTTTCTCCTACGCGGCCCGTTGACGGCGAGCCTGGCGCTCGTGATGTTCGGCGTTGGATTGACATTGGAGCCGTTGTTGGGCGTGCGGCAATATACCCTCTCGCTGATCGTCAGCGCCGGCACCGTCATCGTGATGCAATTGGGCGTGGAGCTGGCAAAACCGCTGATTGACCTGGCGCTCTACCGCGAAGGGCGGCAAGAGGTGGCGCGGGTGCAGGAGTTGAGCCAACGATTGCTGACCACCACCGATCTACGGCAGTTCTTGGAGAACGTCCTGGCCGCGGTTTGCGAGATCCTTCACAGCAACGGCGGCTTCCTGGCGACCCTGGACAACGGTGAATTGCATTGGGACATTCGCTGTAACTGGTCGCTCTCGCCAGAAGATGTCGCCCAGATTCCGCTGGCGGAAGCGGCATCCACGCAAAAACAGGATCGTTTCATCTTCTGGGATGGGTATTGGGCGCTGGTCATCTACGATAAGAGCGGGAATGACAAGCTGGGCCTGATCGGGTTGCGGGCGCCCGAAATCCATTTGCCGCTCACGTCGGAACAGACGGCACTGTTGGACGATCTGCTCCTCCAGGCGAGCGCCGCACTGGAGGACCGGCGGTTGCAGCAGGTCGTGTTCGGTGCTTTCTCACCGCTGCTATCCGAATTGACGGATATCCAGCGGCGCGGCAGCATCTTGCGCTACGCGGGTGAAGCGGTGGGCGGCTTCACGCTGACCCAGTCGCCCGATTTGCCGCAGTGGGTCCATGACGCGCTCGCCCACTATTGGGGTGGCCCGCGCCTGACCGAGAATCCGCTCCTGGACCTGGAGATCGTTAAGCAGGCGGCTGCCGATTACGACGGAAACGTCGTCAAGGGTTTGCGCGTGGTATTGGCTGATGCCATTGAACGCCTGCGTCCCGACGGCGAACGTAAGTTGACAGCACCGGAATGGCTGCTATACAATATACTTGAAATGAAGTACTTGCGTGGGCACAAAGTCCGCGAGGTGGCGATGCGGCTGGCGGTCAGCGAGTCGGACTTGTATCGCAAACAGCGGGTCGCCATTGAAAACCTGGCCGAAATCATCGTCTTGATGGAAGAGGAAGCGCATAGCGGGCAAGACGGGGCGCCGGTTGCGCTGCAAAACGGCTATGACCAGTAAAGCGTTAAGCCGTAACATCTTGGCAAAGCACTCACGAGGCTTGAGTTGGCACCGCAGCCTGCGTTAGGTTGGAGAGAATAAGGAGTTGTTTATGGATCACTATGTTCCGCCACATTCGCCGCTCTGTGAGACTTACTGGGATGTCATTTTGGAAGAAGGCCCGGTCAGTGCGGGCCACACTGCCGCTGTCTGGGAGTGGGTTGAAGCGCCTGAGGTGCCGATGGCCGTCTGGGATGAAGCGCGTCATCTTTTTCGCAGACACGCGATCCTGGAGTTGGTGATTGATGGCCTGAACCGGGGTGGGCTGATGGCGCACTGGAAGGGCATAGAATGTTTCATTCCGGCCTCGCACTTGACCGATTATCCGTTCCCTGCAGATCCTGAGGCGCGCGAACGTTGCTTCACAGGGTACGTCAGCAGGAAACTACGGTTGTGCATTATCGGAGTGGAACCGATCCGCAATCGTATCCTCCTCTCGGAACGCCAGGTGTCGGAGTGTGAGTTGATGAAACCCGACTGGCCGGAGTGGCTGCGTCCCGGCTACATTTGTACGGGTACGGTCACCAGTGTGCGCCCGTTTGGCGCGTTCGTGGATATCGGTCCGTTGGAAGGCATGGTGCATATTTCCGAGATTTCGTGGGGGCGAGTGCGCCATCCCCAGGACTTCTTGCAGCCGGGACAGGATGTGCGGGTCAAAATCCTCAACGTTGATCCAGAACATCAGCGTGTGGGTCTGAGCTTGAAGCGGCTCACCACGAACCCCTGGATGTCTGTCCACGCGCGGATCAAACCGGGTGACGTGCTTACCGGCCTGGTTGCCAGTATCGAGCGTTTCGGAGTCTTCGTGGAATTGGTCGATGGCCTTGAGGGGTTGTTGCACGCTTCTGAGCTTGAGCGCAATGATGGCGCTAATATGGAGTACGGCGACTATGTGGTAGGACAACAGGTCACGGTGCGCGTTTTGGAGATCGTGCCTGAAGAACATCGCATTGCGTTAGGGATGGTGGATAGGGAGCACCCGTATGACCCGGCATAAAACCGCCTCGATGGCCCGGCCTGCCGCCCACCGGCGCACCCCAACTCGCAGCCAGAAAACGACTGCGCGGGCGACGCCCCAGTCGCAGGCACCATCGTCCACACGGACGACATCCCAGAAGCGGACGACCACCCAGAGACGTCCGCCCGCACAAAAGGTCACCGTGTGGGGTGTCCTGGGCAAGATTGCACAGCTTTTCTTCGATTGGGCCAGAGGGCCTACCGGACAACAGTTGCTGGCCGTGGCGCTGATCCTCTTTGGACTGCTGACGATTGTGGCCCTCACCGGCAAAGCTGCCAGTGTCAATTCTGGTGTCTTGATCAACGGGTGGGTGCATACCCTGGTGTTCTTGTTCGGTTGGGGCGCTTACCCTGTGGCTGCGTTGATCGTCGGATTGGGCCTTTTGTGGCTGCGCCATCTGGTTCACCGGCCGATGACCTGGCGCTGGCGTCCGGTGCTTGGTTTGGAACTGACCCTTATCGCGCTGTTGACCCTCACAGCGACCCTTATCAGCGGGGTATCAGGATACCCAAACAGTTGGGGGGTGGTCGAATCGGGCCGGGGCGGTGGCGTGGTCGGCTGGGCATTTTACGTGTTGCTGTATAAAAAAGTCGGTACACTGATCACCGCCTTTCTCATGGCCGTGGTGATGCTGATTGGCCTGGCCCTCGCGTTCGATGTGACGAAAGAAGACCTGAACATCTTTGGGCAGCGCCTCGTCGAAATCGGCGCAGCTTGGCGTGCCCGAAAGGCCAACGGCGCGCTGGAAGAAGCTGCTTCCCAGCCTGTCGCGCAGGTGTCGGCCGGGGTAGCTATCTCACCGGTTCCGCAGCGTCGCGAGACACCGCCGCCGGTTGCCTCACCGCCGGATACCGTAGCGCCGTCTGTGCCGGTACCTATGAGTCCCAAGATGACGTCCGAGCCTGCGCCGCGGGCAGACGTCTTACCGCCGCTCACCTTGTTGAAGCAAGCCCGGCGCGCAGGGACGGATCAGGATGATTTACGTCGCAAGAGCCGCATCATCGAAGAGACGCTGTCGCAATTCGGCGTGCCCGCACAGGTGACCGAGGTACGTCCCGGCCCTACGGTCACGCAGTTTGGCGTCGCGCCGGGGTACATCAGTCGTGGCGCGGATGGCGAAGAGCAGCGCAAGGTGCGCGTTAGTCAGATTGCGTCGCTGGCCGATGACCTGGCCCTGGCGTTGGCGGCGAAATCGCTGCGCATCGAAGCGCCCGTACCCGGTCGCGCGGTCGTCGGCATCGAAGTGCCCAACACCGAGATCAGCCTGGTCTCGCTGCGCGTGGTGCTGGAAAGCGAGGAATTCCGCAAATGTGGCAAGCCGCTCTGCGTGGCGATAGGACTGGACGTGGCCGGTTCGGCGATCGTCGCCGACCTCTCGGCGATGCCACACCTGCTCGTCGCCGGGACGACCGGCAGCGGCAAGAGTATCTTCATCAAGGCGCTGGCGGCCAGTCTGATCATGTATAACCATCCGGACAACTTGCGCCTGATCGCCATCGACCCGAAGATGGTAGAGCTAAGTCACCTCAACGGCCTGCCGCACCTGTTGGGCCGGGCCGAATCCGATGTGGAAAACATCGTTCGCGTGCTGCGCTGGGTAGCGCACGAGATGGACCAGCGGTACAAGTTGTTCTCGGAGACGGTCGCGCGCAACCTGGACGACTACAATCGTAAAATGGCGCGCAAAGGCGAGCCGACGTTACCGCGCATGGTCGTCTTTATCGACGAGCTGGCGGATTTGATGCTTTCTACTCCAGAGGAGACCGAGCGCACGCTAACGCGCATCGCCCAGATGGCGCGCGCGACTGGCATTCACCTGGTCGTGGCCACGCAGCGTCCCAGCACCGACGTGGTGACGGGGCTGATCAAGGCCAACTTCCCCGCGCGGGTGAGCTTTGCGACCACCAGCAACGTCGATTCGCGCGTGATCATCGACACGCCGGGTGCGGAATCGCTGCTGGGACGCGGGGATATGCTCTTCCTGCCGCCGGATGCCTCTGCGCCGCAACGCGTGCAAGGGTGTTACATTTCAGACGACGAGTTGGAGGCGCTCATCCGCTTCTGGCAGAAGAGCGCCGGCGCTACCCCGGCCAAACCGCCCTGGGAAGCGATCGCGCAGGCGAAAGGGCCGGATTCCCTGCGTATCGAGGGACAGTCGGAGGACGCGGACCTGTTGGAGCGCGCCGTGGCGCTTGCCAAGAGCCGGGGAAACGTCTCGACCTCCGGTTTGCAACGGCAGTTACGCATCAGCTATCCACGCGCCGCGCGGTTGATGGAAGAGATGGAGCAGATGGGCCTCGTTGGACCTCAGGAAAGCGCGGGCCGCAAGCGCCACGTCATCCTTGGCGGCGACGATGAATACTGAGCCTTTTTTGCAGGTGAAGGACGTCGAGCAAGAGGGACCTGTGTGTGGGTTCCTCTTGTATTTTGCTTGTAGCGTATTTTGTGCTACACTTTGAGTACCGATGTGCTATATCCCTCGATGAGGAGCCGAGACGGGTGAACAACCATTTGGCGATTCTCAATGAGGTCTTGCAGTTTCTGCGCCGCTTTCAACGCGCGGAGCATTTGGTGCAAGAAAGCCTCTCATACATTGCCCAGTTGACCGGTTGGGTGGGTATCGCTTTGCTCTCGCCGGAGCACGAGACCGGAATGGTGCATGTCATAGCCTCGGCAGGCCCGTTAGCCCCGCCTCTCGATGGGGCCGCGCCTGCCGATCAACCGATGATTGTGACCGTGCTGCAGGCCAAAGTCTCTCACTACGTTGCCGACACCCTCGGCGCCGGGTTGGTGTTCCCCTTTGCCGCCGACCGTGCCAGTGCCGTGCTTGTTCCGCTGAAACGTGGTGAATGGGTTCACTCGTTGCTTTACATCGTAGATGATAGACCAAACGCCTTCGATGCGGACGCGCGGATGTTGGCGGAGACGCTGGGGGAAGTGTTGTCGTCGGCTTTTCAGAACGCGGAGCTTTACGTCTCCTTACGGCGGGAGGCGTTCGAGCGCCGCCAAACCGAAGATCGCTTCTGGGCGACAACGCGCAAGACCGAAACGTTGTACTTTGTCACCCGTGCGCTGATCGCCCCGCGTTACCTCGACGATATTCTCCCGGCCGTGTTGAACAGCATTGCGAGTGCTCTGCGGACGAATATTGTCTGGTTGTTGCGCTGCGATCCCGCGAATCAGCAAGCTTGTACCTTGCTCGCGGGTGGAGCCGTCCCGCCCGTGTTGCCAGAGTTATCCTTTGAGGAATACGCACAAGGGATCGTTGGCGAAGTGCTACACGACGGTCGGCCGGCATTCCTGACCAAAACGGCAGTGGAGGCGCGCCTGCAGGCCGGGGTAGCACAGCCGTGGTATGTGACTGAAGTGGGGGGTGCTGTCGCTGTTGCTCCATTGTTGATGCAAGGCCAGTCTTGCGGTGTGTTATTGGCGGTTAATCGTTCTGATCAGCCCGATTTCGCCCAGCCGGATGTGGACTTATTGATGGCGACCGCCGCACAGATTGTGTCTGCTATGCAACACGCAGAGCTTTTTCAAGCCGTGGAGGAAGAGCGCGAGCGCCTGCGGACGGTGGTGCAATCCAGTCGCGATGGGGTGATTTTGTTGGGTGTCGACCTGCGTCTTTTGGTGGTCAACCGGCCGGCGATGCGTTTTCTCGGCTTGCCCGATGAACCGGAAGCGTGGATCGACCGTTCGCTGTGGGATGTTGTACGTACCCTGCGTGACCACGCGCGAAAAGTGGTAAGGATCATCCTCGGCGAGATGCGGCGTATCCGCGATGGTGACGATCAGTCTCACGATGGCGAAGTGAAGGTCGGCCTGCGGACGATCCAATGGGTTAGCTGGCCGGTGCGCGGGGATGTCCAACTTCTGGGGCGGCTCTTTGTGATGCGCGATGTCACCGATGCGCGGTTCCTGGATCAATTTCGCGATGATCTGACGCACACGATGGTCCACGACTTGCGCAACCCGCTGACCGGCATTCACGCGGCGCTTACCTTGCTACTGCGCGGGGCCAGCGATTCGCTCTTGGAAGGCCAGCGGCGTATCATCAGCATAGCGTTGCTCAGCGCGGAGCGTATGGTCAAACTGGTCAATGCGATCCTGGATATCAGCCGTCTGGAAACCGGGCAGATGCCGCTCAAACCGGTTGTTTTCCGTTTCTCCGATGTGGTGCGCGATTCGGTCGAGCTGCAAAAGTTGACGATCAGCCAGCACGATCTGAATTTCATCAATGCAGTGCCCGAAGACGTCCCGTTGGTTCTGGCCGATCGCGAATTGATCGAGCGCGTGCTGCAAAACCTGATGGGCAATGCGTTCAAATTCACGCCATCCGGTGGGGAAATCACAGTGCGGGCCGCGGTGGAACCCTCAATGCCTGACAAGCTGTGTATCTCCATCTCCGATACCGGGCCGGGAATTCCTCCTGAGATTCAGCGTAACCTGTTTACAAAGTTTGTGGCCGGACAGCAAACCGAGCGTGGCAGCGGCCTGGGGTTGGCTTTCTGCCGAATGGTCCTGGAAGCGCATAGCGAGCGCATCTGGGTGGCCGAAACTTCAGACCAGGGAACGACGTTCACCTTTACGCTGCCGTTAGCCGGTTCTGTGTCCTAGATGCAATCCGAGTGGGGGCGCTGCACACGTGCGGACGCACGCATGCGCCCCACTTTACATATGTGAGGACAATGAGCATTTCACTGTTACCCAAGAAGATGGATGACATCCAGACTTTGTTGCGCTCGCTGGACTGGCACGCGGTCGGCTACGAGGTGGAACAGGAAACGCAGGCTCAGCTGGTCATCGTTGGCCCGGTAAACAGCGGCAAATCGACGCTCTTCAATCGCTTGCACGGGCGCAAGCTGTCGGCGGTGAGCGCCGTGCCGGGGACGACGAAGGGCGTCATCGAACATCCGATCGGTCCGTTTCTGCTGGTGGACACCCCC
>JAKJAB010000155.1 GCA_022707725.1 Chloroflexota bacterium
CTCCAGCTGGGCTTCGGCCTCACGGCGTTCCTCGGGTCGTGCGCCCGCGCGGGCTTCCACCAGCCGTTGGCGCGCAGCCTCGACCAGTGCCTCAACCTCCTGGAGTTCCTGCGGACGCGCTCCATGCTGCGCTTCCGCCAGTCGCTCCCGGGCTGCACGAACTTGCGCCTGTGCCACGTCACGGCGTGTGGTCGCCTGATCCACCTGCTGCCCGGCGACCGCGCCTTGCTGCTCCAGTTGCGTGATCCGGCGCAGTTCGGTCTCGGCATCCGCCAGTGTCACCTCAGTTTGAGTAACTGCCGCGCGTAACTGCTCGACCTGCTCCTGCCGTGGCCCCGCTTTGACCAAAGCCAGACGAGCCTGCGTCTGAGTGTATGCCGCTTCGAGTTGGGCAATTTGCTCCTGGCGCGGTCCAGCCGTGATCAGGTCACGGCGTGCTTTCGCTTGTTCGTAGGCCGCGCGAAGTTGCTGAATTTGCTCTGGACGTGGACCTTCTTGCACCAGTGAGAGCCGGGCTTGCGCTTGTGCATACGTGGCGCGCAATTGAGCGATCTGTTCGGCACGCGGACCAGCGACCACCAAATTTCGGCGTGCCTGGGCTTGTTTCAACGCCCGTCCCGTCGCGTCATACTGAGCCTGCGCGCGGCGAATGTCCTCGGCCCGTGACCCGGCGATCAGTTCATCAAGTTGGGCTTCTGCCGCCTGCAGATTTCCCGCCGCCTGGGACACTTGGCCGTCCAATTCTCCGCTATCGAGCCTGGCGATTAGTTGACCCGCCTGGACTTCGTCTCCCTCACGGACCGTGAGGATGCGAATTTTGCCGGCAACTTTCGCGCTGACGTCGACCTCAGTGGCTTCCACGACCCCATTGCCAGCGATGGTGCCCGGTGGAGTTTGGTCGCGCTCATGCCAATAACTCCAAAGACGAGTGCCGAGTACCGTGAGCACAATCAGCACAGGAATGAGGATACGCAGGTGCTTTTTCATGGGAGCGCCTCCTGTTGGCGAGTCTGAATGGACCAGTTTGTGGCGCCGGTAGCCAAGCGGAGTTCCCCCTCGGCAATGGCGGCTTGTGTCTGCGCTTGTACTAATCCCTGGCGCGCGCGCGTCACGGTGGTGTGTGCATCGGCAATTTCCATCGCAGTACCGATGCCCTCTTGATAGCGCACCGTAGCAATGCGGAGCATCTCTTCGCTCTGCTCGACACGCTTACCAGCCACCGTGGTCTGGGCCAAGGCGGAGCGCAGCCGCGCATATGCTTGTGACACCTCCGTAAGGATAATCTGGCGCAAAGCCTCCCGAGCAGCCAATGTTTCGTCGCGCTGTGCTGTAGCTTCTCGTTGTCTGGCACGTGCCGCTCCACCATCCAGCAACGGCAGGCTCATGGCAATCCCGGCGGACCAGCGGGTGAGTTGTAAGGGGGATTCTGGGGAGACGAATTGATACTCCGCCAGCAGGCTTACTGTCGGACGACGTTCCGCGCGCGCGGCGGTGATCGCATGCGCAGCCGCCTCGAGTTGCCAATCGAACGCGCGCAATTCTGGTCGCCCTTCCAGTGCTTGCTGAAGAAATGATTCGAGCGTCGGTTGTGTGGCGAAGACCAACACAGGGGCCTCCCCGGCGAGGAAGTCACCGTTGGTCACACCCATGGCTTGCAAGAGGGCCGCGTGGGCAATCAACCGATCACTCTCAGCCCGGATCACCTCCTGGCGGGCTTCCTCAACCTCCACCTCGGCATGCAGGACATCGAATTGCGCGGTGGCACGCGCTGTGTAGCGGACACGGGCAATAGCCAGATGCGCTTCGGCTGTCTGCAACGCCTGTTGCGCTACTTCGCGTTCGCGTTGAGCTGCGATCAGCAAAAGAAAGGCGCGTTCCGCTCCGAAAGCGACATATTGCCGCGTGCGTTCCAGCCGGACGGTGGCTGCCTGCGCCGCGCTGGACGCCTGACGGGACAGCGCCTCTAACCGTCCGCCGGAATAGACAACCTTCTCTGCGGCTAGCGCCGTCAACCAGGTGTTTTTTTCACCGAGTGTGGTCGGTATCCCACCCGCCGGGGTGAGTGTCGGCACCTCGCTGACCGTCACAAACCGCGAATCGACCTTCACTTGAATGTGTTGTGCCGCGTTGACGCGCTCGGTGCCTGCCCGGGCAGCGGCTGTCCGACTCATCGCCTCCTGCAAACTTGGGTGATGCTGGAGCGCCAAGGTGATGGCTTCTTCTCGGGTCAATGGGTGTAGTGCTGTATGGTCTTGCGCCCACAATGGGGTCAGGAGGAAGAACAGCGCCAGCCATGTGACCCCTCGGCGCAATACCGCGGGGTGCTGCATCACGTGCCGGGCAGTCAAGTTTCGACGGTATCGTTGACCCATGCCGGTTTCTCCTTCAATAATGGACCTCAGAAATCATAGTGAGTACCCACTAACTATATTACCCAGCTTTCTCACTGTCAATCCCTCCCAAAATTTATTCGTCGCTGTGTTTGGATAATCAGCGATGCCGTTGGATCGTGTTGTCCGACCTGTGATGCCATCATAGCACCGACCAGCGGCACAAGTTGTCTGATACGCAAACCAGCGAATCTGTTATACTCTTGCCTGATGCATACGCATCATCGTGTGGGTGGGTGCGAGGCGGCGAACGGAGGGGCCTTCATGGGAGAGAACAGTACGTCTGAGTCAGCGGGGGGATCGATCCGGACCCGTTTATTGGAAGCGGGGCTGGAACTTTTGGCTGAACAAGGGTATCGTGGCGCAACGACACGCGAAATCGCCCAGCGTGCCGGCGTGACCGAACAGACGCTGTTTCGGCATTTTGGCACGAAAGATGCGCTGGTGCGGGAAGCGGTTCAGCATTTTACTACCCCGCTCAAGGCTCTTGTCCCGCATGCGTCAGGCAACCTACACGAGGACCTGCTCACGCTGACACGCCAGGTCGCGTCTATTTTAGAAGCCCGTCAAGGATTAATCGCCCGCATAATGCCCGAAATCAGCCGGATTCCCGAGTTGATGGCGACAACGGAAAACAGCGGAATCCCGCGATTAGTGAACGCCGTCGCCAAGCTGCTGGAACACTATCAAGCGGATGGCCAGTTACGGAAGATCGCCTCCGAGGAGATGGCAGTGGCGTTTATCGGTCCACTAGTCATGCGCACACTCTTAAACGGAGTGTGGCAAATGATGGTTCCCTTTGATGTTGACGAGCACGTGCAAGGATTCTTGGCAGGATATCAAACAGGAGGATAACCGATCACTCGCATAGCGGAGTAGTGCCCCGCCACGCACCAGAAGGATTTGCATCAAGTAACCGCATCGCGCACTCGATGCCACACAGACGTATTGGGAGGCAGCATGTCGATTTTAATCATTTTCAACCGTGAACCTTACGACAACACGGATGTCACCTGGAATGGCCTGCGCTTAGCGGGAAAACTGCTGGAGTCCGGGCAGCAAGTGCGGATCTTCTTGATGAATGATGCCGTTGACATGGCGCGGGATGCCTGCACCCCGCCGGCAGGATATGACCAGGACCTGTCGCAAATGCTCCGCAATCTCATCGCCGGTGGGGTGCCCGTCAAAGTGTGCGGCACCTGCATGGCGCGCTGCGGGATATATAAGAATCAGCCCTATTTCGACGGCGCGGAGAAATCGACGATGGCCGCCCTCGCGGAATGGGTGGTGGACAGTGACAAGGTGTTGACGTTCTGACTGCAGAGAGATAGTACGAAGGAGCGGGGATGTCACGCATATACCTGGATTATAACGCCAGCACCCCCATCGCGCTGGATGTGCAGGCAGCGATGCTACCCTATCTCGCGGAACATTATGGCAACCCGTCCAGTCAGCACTGGGCGGGCGCCCCCGCGCGAGTGGCTGTGGAGCGCGCCCGTAATCATCTGGCGAATCTGCTGGGCAGTTCGCCCACGGAGATCGTCTTCACTCGCGGCGGCACGGAAGCCAATAACGCTCAACGGCGCATTTGTCGCTCCCGGACGTCGCGGCCATCACATTATTACTACAACGGATCGAACATCCCGCCATTCTTACTCCCTGTCGGTTTCTAGAACGTCTGGGGGCTCACATCACCTATTCGGTGTCGATAGCACCGGACTAGTCGATCCCGAAGAGATTCGGCGGACCATCACCCCGGAGACCTTCCTGGTCAGCGTCATGCATGCCAACAATGAGGTCCCAGTACGGAGCTTCGACGCTGGTTCGCACATGATCCAGAAAAATGGCAGGAATTCCGGGCGCGCTACCGGGCCGAATTGGCGCAACAACCGCAACTCGTGGACGCCTTACGGAAAAAGGGACAGCAGGACACAGTGACCTTACTGTATGCGGCGCGTGATGAAGAGCATAACGAAGCGGTTGCGCTCCGTGAGTACCTTGAACTCCCGTACTGACCGTATCGAGACGCGTACAGCTATGACATCGTGCGATGTTCGGATCAGGCGGTTGCGCGAAAGTACTGTATGCCTCCAGCCGAACTCATGGCATGGGACGTCATCAAGCCAGCCTGATGTATGCATTTATCCGATGGAAATATCGACACCCTTCGGGTGACATTCATTTGAACGTTTTCGGATGCGGCGTTTTGATCACGAGGAAGACCGCGGTATCTTCCCCAGCATTGCTCACGTCCATCGGCGTATCATAAGGCAAGCTCAAGGCTTCACCCACGCCGATGGTGCCACCGCCGACCGGCGTCTCCAGGGAGATTGTTCCGCCTAACGGTACCAGGAGGACCTGGGCATTGCTGCGGTGATGCGGGAGCGCTTCGCCCGGTGCCAGCCGTATCCGCATCACCTGGAGGTGATCCGTCTCATGCACGCACCCGCGCGCCATCCCCTCAGTCAAATGCAAGTTCACATGTTGTACACCCGACAATAGATTACCCTCCATCATAATCAACACTCCGTTCTGATCAAAATGACCGGCCTGTGTAGATTGCCATCCCTCTCAGTCCAAGCATACTGTCGCCTTGTCTGGACAGTATAGACGAGACACGGAAGGCAGGCTATGATCTATGTCATAAACAGCGAAACACGCAGTATTGGCAGATCGGCACTGCATCAGTGTGATAGCACTAACCGTCTTCGTCATCGCCGGCTATTAAGGCGCTGGGTCTAACGACCGCACAACACAGACGCTTGCCAGGGACTGTGTCAACACGCGATGCGTATTACTGCCGATAGGATAACCGGAGCGACTTGTGCGCATGGGGATAGATGCCATCTCCATGCAGAATCGGTGCGCCATTAGTCAGGGTTCCAGTATCCCTACGACAGGAAAGGCTTCAATTACCTCATCGCCGTGTGGGGCATCGTCCATGACATCTGTCAGGTCATCACCGGCAATGTGCTCGTAATGTGCCCCCGCGGTCCAGTTGGGTCCCGCCGAGACATCGTAGACTTTTCCCCTATACCCGACATAGGCTGGCTGGCCGTCGGTGCCATCGTACTCGGCAAGCTCCTCGATGGTAATTGTCCGCAATGACGTTTCCTCCGTTCTTTTCCCACCCTCGGCAAGGTCCAGGCCCTTCACCAGTTCGATCATCGTCGACAATCGCTGACCGCGACATCGACTACTGTATGCTCCTCGTGCTGTCGGTTACTCTCCGTTTTCCCGACCTTCTCCCTCTATTGTCCCACATTCTGCGTTCGTGGTGTTACCGGTTTGTCTTTCATGCAGGGAGTCCATGCGGTGGCTCGGCGGGTAAGATCGCGGGTGGCAACCACCGGAGAACTCCGTTGATTATGATACCGGCAAGCGCTCATCAGATTGCAGTAAACGGGTTATAATGTCCCACGCTTCTTCCGCCGTCTCGACATACTGGATCAGTTCAACATCGTCCGGCGCAATCATCCCTTCATCGACGAGTGCATGGAGATTGAGTACGCGTTCCCAGAAGGCTTTCCCAAAGATGAGAATCGGCAGGGGGGTGAGCTTGTGTGTCTGGATCAAGGTCAACGCGTCAAACAGTTCATCGAACGTGCCAAAGCCACCGGGGAAGACCACCAGCACCCGCGCGCGCAGGAGGAAGTGCATTTTCCGAATGGCAAAGTAATGAAAGAGAAAGCTGAGTTCCGGCGTGACATAGGCATTCGGGTGTTGCTCATGCGGCACTACGATGTTCAAGCCGACACTCGGTGCTCCCACCTCATGCGCCCCCCGATTGGCCGCTTCCATGATGCCAGGTCCTCCGCCGGTGACCACGACACACCGCCTCTCCTCGGTGAGGAGATTCGCTTGCGAAATAAACTTCGCGAGTTGTTGTGCTTCCGTGTAATAGCGTGCGTTCGCAACATCACGTTGTGCAGATGCGACGTGCATCATATACTGCGGGTTGTCGGGAGCCTGTTGTAAGGCCGCCTGCGCGGCTGCCAGCTTGTCGGCAGCGGCCTCCGGAGTCGCAATACGTGCGCTGCCAAAAATGACAATAGTATCTGTAATGCCGTGTTCACGAAGAACCAGTTCGGCTTTTAACAACTCCAACATAAGACGAACCGGCCGCAGTTCATCTTTCAACAACAGGTCATGGTCACGAAATGCCAATCGATACGATGACGACACGGTCTGTACCGCAGCGGTCTGTGGTGTGGCAACCACTGTTTCTGCAGCCAGGACATCTTCCAGCGCAGATGGAAAAATGCTGGTAAAGTTTTCCTGCATGGTCTTCTCCCTTTCTGGTTACTGTGATCAGCGGCTACTGACGATTATGCATTCTCGACTTTCGATATCGCTGCAAGGTCTGAATGACCGCCTGGTTACCGTGTGCCAACGCATATTCCCATGGAGTTTTGTTCAAGATATCTGGGTGGCGCGGATTCGCCCCGTACTCCAATAGCAATGCGACCAACGGCGATGGACACCGTCTGACGGCAAAGTGCAACGGTGTTCGTTCGCCATTGTCCACTGCGTTCACATCCGCTCCGCACTTCAACAAATATTGTGCGCACTGAAAGCAGTTGCCCAGCACGGCACTATGAAGAGGGGTGTATAACAGCTTGGTTAATTGCACGTTGATCAACGCGCCCTGCGCCAACAGTATTTGGACGATTTTGTGGCAGCCATAATAGGCAGCATAATGCAATGGGGTCGAGTGAAACACCTTCGCGGCACCATTGAGGTCTGCACCATATTTGAGCAGGAGGAGTACCATCTCATTATCATTTCGCTCAATGGCTTTCAGGAGTGGTGTTTGACCGATGGCATTCCGCAGGTTGGGATCATCGCCATTGTTCAGACAGGCTTCCACGGCTAAACGGTTGCCCTCTTGTATTGCACGAAACAATTCGGCTGTAACAGCAGTGGACATGTCATGCACCTCCATCGGAACTGCTTCCCCTCACCGCGCAAAATTGATCATACATCTGGAAGATCTGCCTTACGGCGGTTTCTTCATGCTCAACCGCCAACGCATATGCCGTGAGGCCATAGGTATCGACCGCGGTCGTATCGGCGCCCGCAACGAGCAGCATGTCGACAATAGCCGCATGCCCGCCAAGTGCCGCAAAATGCAGTGGAGTCATCGATAAGATTTCTTCCTGCACATCAATAGGCGCATCATGGTGAATCAACAGGCGCACCAGTTCGATATGCCCTTCGGCGGCTGCCTCGTGTAAGGGGGTATGTCCCCACTGGTCAGCACGATTTACCTGTGCTCCAGCCGCGATCAACGCGTATGCCACATCGAGATGGCCGGCTTCGATAGCGAGGAGGAGTGGAGTACGCTCAAGGGGATCACGCTGGTTCGGATTTGCGCCTTGCTGTAGTAGCTCATAT
>JAKJAB010000156.1:0-7491 GCA_022707725.1 Chloroflexota bacterium
GCCGATTCACGGCAGCGCGCCCGACATCGCGGGCAAGGGCATCGCCAACCCCCTGGCGACGATCCTGAGCGTGGCGATGCTGTTGCGCTACTCCTTCGGCCTGGGCGTGGAAGCCGACGCCGTGGAGAAGGCCGTCGCGGATGTGATTGCGGGGGGGTATCGCACGCGGGATATTTACACCGAGGGGACGAAGCTGGTTAATACGGCAGAGATGGGGGATGTGGTTGTCGGGGGAATCACGGGGTATTGACAAGGGTATGATAAAGGTTTATACTAAAGGTACTACAGGAGGTATAAACTATGACCGTAAAAACTGCTATTTCTTTAGAAAATTCGCTTTTCCAAAAAGTAGATGATCTGGCGCAGGAATTGAAAATTTCTCGCAGTCATCTGTTTACTTTGGCGGTGCAACAGTTTATCGAATCTTACGAGAATCAACGGTTGCTCGAGAAGATCAATGCTGTGTATGCCGATGGTCCCGATCCAGAAGAAGTCGCTTTGCAACAAAGAATGCGTGTACATCATCGGCAATTGGTAGAAGGGCAATGGTAATCGAACAAGGCGATGTCTTCTGGCTTGATCTGGGCGATCCAACAGGCTCAGGGCCGGCATATCGGCATCCCCATGTGGTGGTGCAAAACAATCTTTTCAATCGAAGCCGTATCAATACTGTAATCGTGTGTATGATTACCTCGAACCTCAAACTTGGTAATGCGCCAGGCAATGTATCGTTAAAAAAAGGGGAAGCGAATTTGCCCAAACCGAGTGTGGTGAATGTCTCACAAGTGTACACTGCGGATAAAAGCGAACTCGTTGAGAAGATAGGAACTCTGTCGCCAGCGCGTGTGCGTAAGATTCTTGAGGGGATACAGCTGTTCCTTCAGCCGCGCGATGTAAGAGAATAAATAACCAGATCAGGAGAGATAAATATGCGCAGTGATAGCGCCAAAAAAGGATTCGAGCGCGCCCCGCATCGCGGTTTGTTCTACGCGACGGGGTTGGCGCCGGAGGAATTGGAACGCCCGATTGTCGGAATCGTCAACTCGTTCAACGAGATTGTGCCGGGACACGTGCATTTGAACCAGATCGCTGCTGCGGTGAAGGCCGGGGTGCGGATGGCCGGGGGGACGCCGCTGGAATTCAACGTCATCGGCGTGTGCGATGGGATTGCGATGGGCCACAGCGGGATGAACTACTCGTTGCCTACCCGCGAGCTGATCGCCGATTCGGTGGAGTCGATGGTGGACGGGCACGCCTTCGACGCCCTGGTCTTCATCCCCAACTGCGACAAGATCGTGCCGGGGATGCTGATGGCCGCCGGACGGCTGAACATCCCCTCGATCTTCGTCAGCGGCGGGCCGATGATGGCCGGGCGTCACGCCGGGGCAGATATCGACCTGAACACGTTGTTCGAGGCAGTCGGGAAACTCAAGGCCGGTACATTGACCGAGGTTGAGCTGTGCGCCCTTGAGCTGGAAGCCTGTCCCGGCTGCGGCTCGTGTTCCGGGATGTTCACCGCGAACACGATGAACTGTCTCACCGAGGCGCTCGGCATGGGCTTGCCCGGCAACGGAACGGTCCCCGCAATCACTGCGGCGCGTTTGCGATTGGCAAAACGCGCCGGAATGCAGGTGATGGCGCTGCTGGAAGCCGACCTCCGCCCGCGCGACATTATGACCGCGGCGGCCTTCGAGAACGCGATTGCCGTGGATATGGCGCTCGGCGGTTCGACGAACACGGTGCTGCACCTGCCCGCCATTGCGAATGATGCAGGCGTGAAGCTGTCGTTGGACACGTTCGACGCGATCAGCAAGCGCACGCCGTACCTCATCAAGCTCAGCCCGGCGGGGCCGCATCATATCCAGGACTTGGACGAGGCCGGCGGCGTTCCCGCGGTGATGGCGGAATTGCGCAGCAAGAATCTCTTGCACACAGACCTGCCGACCGCGACCGGCAAAACCGTCGGTGAAAACCTCGCTACCGCACGGCGGCGCACGGACGTGTTGCGCCCGGTGGACAACCCACACAGCGCGGAGGGCGGCATCGCTATCCTGCGCGGCAACCTCGCGCCCGATGGCGCGGTCGTCAAGGCGGCGGCGGTCGGCCCGGAGATGCTGCACCATCGCGGCCCGGCGCGCGTTTTCGACGGCGAGGAGGCGGCGATGCGGGCGATCCTCGATGCGCTGATCAAGCCCGGTGACGTGGTGGTGATCCGCTACGAAGGGCCGCGCGGCGGTCCAGGGATGCGCGAGATGCTGATGCCCACCTCATCGCTTTCCGGGATGGGGCTGGATGCCAGCGTGGCGCTCATCACCGACGGGCGGTTTTCCGGCGCGACGCGCGGCGCGGCGCTGGGCCACGTCTCGCCGGAGGCGGCGAGCGGCGGCATCATCGGGTTGGTGCAGGAGAGCGACGAAATCGAGATCGACATCCCCAACCGCACACTGACGTTGCACGTCTCGGACGCCGAAATCGCCCGGCGGCGCGAGGGCTGGACGCCCAATCCGCCAAAAATCCAGCACGGCTGGCTGGCCCGCTACGCGCGGATGGTCACATCGGCCAGTGAAGGGGCAATCTTAAAGTAGACAGTAAACGATAGGCGGGGGGAGCGATCCCGTCTACTGTCTGCCGTCTACTGTCTACCGTCTACCGTCTACTTGAACATCAAACAATGGAGGAAAAGCATTATGGCACAGAATAAATCGGAGTTTATTTGGTTCAATGGTGAGCTGGTGCCCTGGGATCAGGCGACGGTTCACGTGACGACGCACGCGCTGCACTATGGCTCGAGCGTCTTCGAGGGGATTCGCGCTTATGAGGTCAACGGCGCGGCGGCGATTTTCCGCCTGGGGCCGCACGTAGACCGGCTTTTCAATTCGTGCAAAATCTACCGGATGGACATCGGTTACAGCAAAAAGGCCATCGGTCAGGCCATTATCGAGACCGTCAAGGTCAACAAGCTGAAGGGGTGCTACATCCGCCCGCTTGTTTTTCGTGGCACAGGCGCGATTGGCGTGAACCCATTGCCTTGCTCGGTGGAGACAGTTATCTTTGCCTTCGAGTGGGCGCACTATCTGGGGGCGGAGGCCATCGAGCAGGGCGCGGATGTCGGCGTGAGTTCATGGCGGCGGATGGCGCCCGATACCTTTCCCTCGATGGCGAAAGTTGGTGGGCAATATGTCAATTCGCAGTTGATGAAGATGGAGGCGCTCTCGCACAACTACGTCGAGGCGATTGCTTTGAACTATGAAGGCTTTGTGAGCGAAGGCAGCGGTGAAAACATTTTCCTTGTCCGCGATGGCGTCATCTACACGCCCCCACTCGGCGCTTCGATTCTCGAAGGTATAACACGACATAGTATGATCACGTTGGCGGCGGATTTGGGTTATACCGTGCGCGAGGCGATGATTCCACGCGAATTCCTTTATCTGGCCGATGAAATGTTCTTTACCGGCACGGCCGCGGAAGTGACACCCATCCGCTCGGTAGACGGCATCACGATTGGCAGCGGCAAGCGCGGGCCAATTACGGAGCGGTTGCAGTCGGAGTTCTTCGGCATTCTCGCCGGCGAAGTGCAAGACCGTCACGGTTGGTTGACGCCGGTCGCGTGATAGTATAATTGCGGGTTACAAACCGCGGAGGGCTTCTGCCGGTTTGCCAAATTTCAACAGCTGGTAAGAGGCCCAGGTTCACGGACTGCTGGATGAAAAGATGACGGCGGCCTTCCACTCAGTCGCGCAGGCAGCAGAGAAATACAAAGTCGACAACCGCATGGCGGCCTACATCGTGGCCGTTGGGCGCGTCGCCGAGGCTTGCAAGTTGCGGAGATGGGTGTAAGGCTTTCCTGAAAATCAACCGCGAATCTTGCTGATCTACACGGATTTCAAATTGGTTGTTTTTCAAATTTTCCGCCGAAAAGCAGGTCAAGAATGCGCAAGGGCGGGTCTTCCCCGAACACCGGGGAAAACTCCCGTACACATTTTCGCTGAAGGCGACGATAAGATAATTGCGTCACACCTGACAGGTTGCGCAAACCTCTGGTTCGCCAAAGACCTGTCAGGTGTGGGCCTATGATTACACCTCACACGGCGGCTCGCCGGCGACCGACTTGATCAGCTCCGCTGCTGCCGTCACCTGCTCCTCCGTCCCGCTGACGCCGATCCACGCCGAACCTTCCGCGCCGAAGATGCCGCCGCCGGCAATCAGGAGCGTCTCCGCGCCGGTCAACAACTGGATGGCGTCCAGTTCGGTGAACACCTCGCCCGGCAGCGGCATCAGCCGGGGGCCGTCTGTTTCGGGGTCGTTGACCCGCAGTGAGAGCGTGTGGACATCGTCGAAGACGCGCTTCTCCAACCCGATGGGCACGATCAATTTCACGCGCCGCCCGATGACCGTCGGGACGACCGCCATCACCGTGCCGCCCTGCGGGTGGGCCACCTGCACGGCAGCTTGCCCGTAGGGATCGAAGGCATTGCCGCCTTTGAGGACAACGTCCCCGGCCTTGAGGCTTTCTGCCACGTCGAAGGTCGTCTTGCCGGGCTGCCACTGCCCATCCACGATGACGACATCGCCGGCCAACTCGGCCTTGGGGAGCTTCGCGCCCTGCGCCACCGTCACGCCGCGCCGGAACCCGACGCGCGAAAATCCCTCAGCCTGTCCGAGCGCCGTGAGAATTTCCTCGGCCACGTAACCGTTCGTCGTACCGGCGACGATGAGCAGCGTGCCTTTTTCTAGCACGCGCTGCACATCCGGGTGCTGTGCCATCCCCTTCGCAATCAAACGTTTGCCCATTACAGGCGTCAAATTGAACTGTTTCATCTTTGCACTCCTTTTTCAAGAGATGAGTGTGTTTGCGAGCGCACAGACGCGCCCGCAAACACACAAAATAACTTACGGCAGCGGTTCACCGCGGGCGAGCGTCACCGCGTCGGCCTGGCAACTGGCGATGATGCGCTCCGGCTTCGTCGTGCCGATGATCGGCTGGATGCCGGCTGGATGGCGCAGCAGCCATGCCAGTGCGATGGCCTCCGGCGTCGTCCCCTTCTCCTGCGCCATTTGCGTGACCAACGCGGCGGTGGCCTTGACGTGCGGCGCCGCGTCCGCGGGTGGGTTCAACACCTGCCCGCTCGCTACCGGCCCCCACGCCTGGACGAGGATGCCGTGCGCGCGGCAGTAATCCAGCGTGGCCGTTGCCAGCGCGGTTCGGCCTGGCTCACCGTAAACCGCAGGCTTCCCAGCGATGTTGGCGACGACGCCCTCGCTGATCAGATAGTGGTGCAGCAGGCTCAACTGCACCTGGTTGATCACAATCGGCTGGTCGATGTGGATGCGGAGCAGCGCCATCTGCGCCGCCGTGTGGTTGCTCACGCCAAAGTAGCGCACCTTCCCCGCTGCACTGAGATCGTCGAAGGCGCGGGCGACCTCCTCCGGTTCCACCAACGCATCGGGGCGGTGCAATAGCAGAACATCCAGGTAATCGGTGCGCAGACGGCGCAGGCTCCCCTCCACCGAGGCGACGATGTGCTCATAACTGAAGTCGAAGCGGTGCGGCGCGCCGGGATACGGGTCGCCCGCAAAGCGGATACCGCACTTACTCTGCACCACAATTTTATCGCGGGGGACGATGGACCACACATCGGCAAAGGCTTCCTCGGATTTGCCGCGCGAGTAAATGTCGGCATGGTCGAACAGCGTGATGCCCTGCTCGTAAGCGGTGACGACAGCCTTCGCGGCGGCGTCCTTGACGGCCTGCGTGAGCGGCTCCGGCCCCCAACTGCCGCCAATTTTCATACACCCATAGGCAAGACGCGAGACGCTCAACTCTGTCTGCGGTATGTGATACGTTTTCATTGTCCTAGCTCCTAATCGAAATAAGTATCGCTTGGTCACAGCCACGACCTGGCGATCTTGTCGTCAGTTCCACACCGCTGCCGGGCGCTGCGGAGACGTGTATCGTTCGCATTGTATATCACCAACGACGCAATGGCAAGCAGCAACACAGCGACGTGATTTGACAGTGGTCGTTATCCCCCTTATCATGAGAAGGCGCTGGCAGTGATATGCCGGAAATTGGCAGGTAAGCGACAGCGTGTTCGTCAGCAATTTTCAAGCAACCCGGAGGATAAACAGACGATGAGCCGCAAGGAAATCCAAAAAGCTGTTGAACAGGGAGAGACCGTGCTGGGCGTCGAGTTCGGCTCGACGCGTATCAAGGCGGTGCTGATTGGGCCAGGCCATGAACCGATTGCCTCAGGCAGTTATGGCTGGGAAAACCGGTACGAAAACGGTCTATGGACCTATCATCTTGAAGATGTATGGACAGGGTTGCAGGAGAGCTATCGAGAGCTTGGCGCCGAAGTCCTGGAAAAGTACGGCGTCCCGCTGCGGACGGTAGGCGCCATCGGTTTTAGCGCCATGATGCATGGCTACCTGCCCTTCGGTCAGAACGGCAATCTGCTTGTCCCATTTCGAACGTGGCGCAACACGATAACCGGACAGGCGGCGGAGCAGCTCACCGAGCTGTTCCAGTTCAACATCCCCCAACGCTGGAGTATCGCGCACCTCTACCAGGCGCTCTTGAACCGAGAATCGCACGTCAAAGAGATTCACCATTTGACTACGCTGGCCGGCTATGTCCACTGGAAACTGACCGGACAAAAGGTGCTTGGGGTGGGGGAAGCGTCGGGCATGTTCCCGATTGACAGTCAAACCCTCAACTACGACGAGCGGATGTTGGCGTTGTTCAACGAGCGCATCGCCGCGGAAAACCTGCCGTGGAAACTGCAAGACATTCTGCCCCACGTTCTCCTGGCCGGGGAAGCCGCCGGCGTTCTCACTGCCGAAGGCGCCGCCTTGATTGACCCCACGGGGAATTTGCCGGCAGGCATCCCGCTGTGCCCGCCTGAGGGGGACGCCGGCACAGGCATGGTGGCAACCAACAGCGTCGCCGAGCGCACGGGCAATGTTTCGGCCGGCACCTCCGTCTTTGCGATGATTGTCCTGGAGAGGGCCTTGTCGAAGCTCTATCCCGAAATCGATATGGTGACGACGCCGGCCGGCAAGCCGGTGGCGATGGTCCACAGCAACAACTGTACCTCCGATCTGAACGCCTGGGTCGAGCTGTTCCAGGAATTTACCCGCGTGCTTGGCGTGGAAGTGGAGCAAACCAGGTTGTTCGAAGTGCTCTATCAACAGGCGTTGGCGGGCGATGCGGACGCCGGCGGCTTGCTGGCCTACAATTACCTTTCGGGCGAACACATCACGCACCTGGAGGAGGGACGCCCGCTATTCGCGCGCACGCCCGAAAGCCGTTTTACCCTTGCCAACTTTATGCGCGTGCATCTGTTCTCGGCGCTTGGCGCGTTGAAGATCGGGCTGGACATCCTCTTCGAGCAGGAGCAGGTGAAGATCGACCAGATTCTCGGACACGGCGGTTTCTTCAAGACCAAAGGCGTGGGGCAAAGGCTCATGGCGGCGGCGATGAATGTGCCC
>JAKJAB010000156.1:7511-7762 GCA_022707725.1 Chloroflexota bacterium
AAACCGCCGGCGAAGGGGGCGCGTGGGGAATCGCGCTGCTGGCTGCCTATATGCTCCGTAGGGCTGGCAATGAATCCCTGGAAACGTACCTTACCAACGCCGTCTTTGCCGGCGCCAAAGGCACGATGGTCGCGCCTGACCCGGCAGACGTAGCCGGTTTTGCCACGTTCATGGCGCGTTACAAAAAAGGGCTTGCCATCGAACGCACTGCCGTGGAAGTGTTGCAGTAAGCGACATGGAACGCAGCGGTT
>JAKJAB010000157.1:0-326 GCA_022707725.1 Chloroflexota bacterium
CACGGTCAGTCCCATATCCTTGGCGACCTGCACCGCTTCCAGGCAGACGTCGGCTGCGCCTTCGGAGATCGCGGGCGTGATGCCGGTCCAGTGGAACCAGTCCGCGTCGACGAAAACCGTCCGCCAGTCGATCATTCCGCGTTCGATCGTGGCGAGGGAGGAGTTGGCCCGGTCATAGATGACTTTGCTGCCGCGCTGCGCCGCGCCTGTCTCCAGGAAATAGATGCCCAACCGCTCGCCGCCGCGCGCGATGTAACCCGTGCCTACACCGTACTGCTGCACGAACTGGATGCACGCCACGCCCAAATCGTTGTTGGGCAGGCGGG
>JAKJAB010000157.1:336-7727 GCA_022707725.1 Chloroflexota bacterium
CAACGAGACGGCGACGTTTGCCTCGCCGCCGCCATAGATGACGTCGAATGAGCGCGCTTGTCCAAAACGCAGAAAACCGGGCGGCGCCAGCCGCATCATAATCTCGCCAAATGTAACGACTTTCTTCACCATGAAAAACCCTCCTGATCTGTTGTAAAACGTATCCTGCCCCTAATTGTACTCAAAAAAGTGAGATGCCAAATCCATCAGATTGACATGCGCCCTCTTCATGGTATCATTTAGATGTCGATTTTAGCACTCCCTAAGCACGAGTGCTAATTTCGATAAAATAACGTTTTGTGCGCTCGACTATCGACTTTGGACTCACTTTACCGATGACCGAATTGCCAGAATTGACCGCGCGGCAGGGCTTGTTGCTCAAGCTCATCGTCCGGGAACACGTCGAATCGACAATCCCGGTGGCTTCGCGTACCCTGGTGGACAAGTACCACCTCGACTTTAGCCCGGCGACGGTGCGCAACGAGATGGCCGCACTCGAGGAGCTGGGCTATCTCGCGCAGCCACACACCTCGGCGGGACGGGTGCCCACCGAGGCCGGCTTCCGCTACTTTGTGGCGCGCTTGATGGAAGATCAAGCGTTGCCGGTCCCGGAACAGCGCCGCATCGCGCACCAGTTCCACCAGGCCCGCGATCACATCGAAGCGTGGCTGCCGCTGGCGGCTTCGGTGCTGGCTCGTTCGTCGGGCGCAGCCTCCGTCGTGACGGCTCCACGCACGATGGAGCCGGTGTACAAACACTTGGAACTTGTCCTTACCCACGGGCGGGCAGTGCTGTTGATCCTGGTTCTGCAAGGCGGCACCATCGAACAGCAAATGCTGGCGCTCTCCGAACCATTGACGCAAGCGACCCTGCGCGATGTGGCCGACCGTCTCAACCAAATCTTCGCTGGTTTGCGCGTCGCGGCTATCGAAGCGCGGCTCGGCGAACTGCCCACGCTGGAAGCCGACATCGCCCGGTTGGTTGTTTCGATTATGCACAATGCCGAGGGCGCGCCCTCGGACGAAATCTACCAGCACGGTCTCTCGGATCTGCTGCAAGAACCGGAGTTCACCGAAGGCGACGCCGCTTCCACGTCCGTGGTGCGGGTGTTGGAAGAGCGCAGCCTGCTCCAGGCGGTGCTGGCGGAAACGCTGACCCCGGCGGTGGGCGTCGGCAGCGTGCGCGTGCTCATCGGCGGCGAGGGGCGCTGGGATGAACTGCGCGCGTGTGGTGTCGTGCTGGCGCGTTACGGAGTGATGAATTACACCACCGGCGCGCTCGGCGTCGTCGGACCGATCCGGATGCCCTACGGACGTACGATCTCCGTTGTACGCTTTGTGGCGAATATCCTCGGTGAACTGGTCTATGAGACGTACCAGCCGGGGCCCCGCGGTGTATTCTCCGATTCTGAAGATGATGTTAGTATGGCCGCAGCCTGAAAAAACTTGATGGAGGATTGTTTCGTATGACAGAGGAAGCCCTTCTAGAAAAACAAACGGAACTTGGAGAAAATGAAGTTGAAGATGGTGTGACAGAAGAACTCGCATCGGGGGAAGTTGGTGTCTCAGAGGCACTACCCCTCGAGGAAAAAATCCAGCAGCTTGAGGCGCAATTGGCCGAAGCCCAGCAGAAAGCGGCAGAATACCTCGACGCTTTGCAGCGTTCGCAGGCCTCCTTTGCGAACTATCGTAAGCGTACCGAGGCCGAGCAGGTCTCGTGGCGCGGCGTGGCCAACGCTGCGCTGTTGAGTCGCTTCCTGCCGGTATTGGACGACTTCGAGCGCGCGTTCCAGGCTATGTCGCAGGATTTGGCGGAGCACCCGTGGATGGGCGGAATCAGGCTCATCCAGCGCAAAATCGCTGGTGTTCTCGAAGCTGAGAACGTGAAACCCATTGAACTACAACCGGGCGATGCCTTCGATCCGCTCTATCACCAGGCCATACTTTATCAGGAAGTGCCGGGCTTCGAAGACGGGCAGATCGTCGCCGAAGTCGAGCGCGGCTATATCCTGGGCGAACGTGTGTTACGGCCTTCATCGGTGGTGGTGGCAAAGGCTTCATCCCGTGTCCCGGAACCAGAAGCCGAATTGGAAGGGGTGAATGCAGTCGTTATCGAGGATGAACCTTGTTGTTGTGACGACGAACCTGGCGCAACTGAACAGGAAGCCTGTTGTGGCGGGAACGACGAACCCTGTGACTGTCAAGACGCGGCGTAAAGTACGAGATGGGGTATGAGCAGAGATTACTATGAAGTGTTAGGCGTCCACCGAGAGGCCAGCCAGGAAGATATCAAACGTGCATATCGTCAGTTGGCACGCAAATATCACCCTGATGTCAGTTCTGAGCCAGACGCGGAAGAGCGTTTCAAGGAAGTCAATTCCGCGTATGAAGCGCTGTCCGATCCTGAGAGGCGCTCGATGTACGACCGCTTTGGCACAGACGTCCCGAACGGCTTCGGCGGTTTCGACTTCGGCGGTGGGCGCGATCCCTTCGACATCTTCGCCGAGGTGTTCGGCAACCTGAGTGGATTTGGCGGTTTCGGGCAGACAAGTCGTACCGGCCCCCGGCGCGGCAGCGACCTGCGCAGCAGCATCGAGATCACGTTCGAGGAAGCCGTCTTCGGCGTCGAAAAGGAAGTCGATGTGCAGCGGCAAGAGGTTTGCCCCACCTGTGATGGATCACGGGCCGAACCGGGGACGTCGGCTGAACAATGCCCCGAATGTCGCGGCGCGGGACAGGTGCGCCACACGCAGCGCACATTCCTGGGGTCGTTCGTTAACATCGTCACATGCCCGCGCTGTAATGGCAAGGGAACGATCGTCACCAAACCGTGTCACGAGTGCAACGGACAGGGTCGCGTTTACCGGCGGCGGCGGATCAAGGTGGCGATCCCGGCGGGCGTGGATGACGGCGTCACAATCCGGCTGGCGGGACAGGGCGAGCAGGGCGAGCGCGGTGCGCCGGCTGGGAATCTGTATGTCACGCTCAGCGTCAAACCGCACGCCTACTTTAAGCGTCACAATAACGACGTCATCCTCGAAATGCAGATTAACGTGGCGCAGGCAGCGCTGGGCGATTCGGTCAAAGTCCCCACGCTAGAAGGCGAACGACAAATCACCGTGCCCGCCGGCACGCAGTCCGGCGCGATCTTCCGCCTGCGCAACCTGGGCATTCCCTTTCTGCGCGGCAACGGGCGTGGGGATCAGTTGATCGTCGTGCAGGTGGCCATTCCGACACGCCTCTCGGCCAAACAGAAAGAGCTATTCCAGGAACTGGCGGGCACGTTGGGCACTGAGGTGGTCATCGAAGAGAAACTGGGCTTCGTGGATCGCGTCAAAGAGGCGTTGGGGTTGTGACGTCGCCATTGGAGTGGCTGGAGATCAGCGTCGCCGTGACGCCTGAAGCGGCGGAAGCCGTCGCCGAAGTGTTCAGCCGTTATGCGCCGCAGGGTGTCGTCATCGATCTGGGCACTGGCGAAGGGTCCGCGGCGCAGACGGTGACGGTCAAAGCCTATCTTACGGTGGATGATGACATTGCCGAGCGGCGTCAAAAAGTGGAAGAGGCGCTCTGGCATCTGCACCACATCTGGCCAGTGATTCCTGATCCGACCTTTACGCCGATCCTAGACCAAGACTGGACGGCCGGCTGGAAAGAGAGCATCCCCGTGCTGCATTTGGGCCGGCGGGTGGTGGTGAAACCCTCGTGGCGCGAATACGCGGCGCAACCCGATGAGCTGTTGTTGGAAATGGACCCCGGCCTGGCGTTCGGCACCGGCCTGCACCCCACGACGCAATTGTGCGTCGAAGCATTGGAAGATTTGGTGCAGCCGGAAATGCGCGTGCTGGACCTGGGCGCCGGCACGGGTATCCTGGCGCTGGTCGCGGCGAAACTGGGGGCGGCGGATATCCTCGCCGTCGATAATGACGTCAACGCGGTGGCGGTGGCCCGGCGAAACGCGCGCGCTAACAATGTAGCGCATCAAATACGGGTGCTGCACGGCTCGCTGGCGGAGGTTGGCGAGCCTTATGATCTGGTGGTGGCGAACATTCTCGCACATGTGATTATCGATATGGCGGCGTCGGGGTTGGATGCGCGGATCCGGCGTGGCGGGACGCTGGTGGTGTCGGGTATATTGGAAGAGCAGGCCGACGAGGTTGCGGCGGCGTTGGTCGCGCCTGGGCTTTTGGTCATCGAACGCCGGCAGCGCGAAGGCTGGGTGGCTTTGATCGCGCGCAAACCGCACGGGAACCATGCCTGATAATCCGTTTTATTCGTCCGATCTGTTGACACAAAACAACGCCGACCGTAAAGGTCGGCGTTGTGCATAGTTGCCGGACAATCAATCGACGCTTATCCTTCTTCTTCTTCTTCTTCACCGGCTCCGCGCTGTTTCTTGTGACGGTAGACAATCCGCCCGCGAGTCAGGTCATACGGCGAGAGTTCCACGCGCACGCGATCCCCTAGCAGAATGCGGATGTAGTATTTACGCATTTTACCGGACAGGTAGGCCAAGACTTCGTGCCCTGAATCTAACTGCACACGAAACTGTGTGCCAGGGAGCGCCTCGACAATAGCGCCTTCGACCACAATTTTTTCTTCTTTACCACCCATCCAGCTTGTTCTCCCCTCTATGCCGCGATCTCGTCATCGCTTTCGGCGACGACAGGCGCAGCCTCTTCAACGTCTTCAGTAAGATCGATGGTTTCGGGCATATCATCGAGTTCGGCTTCATCGATCTCGATAGCGCCCAAATCCTCACCTACTTCATCCGACAGTTCCAGACCGAATTCATCCTCATCCATTTCGGCGCTCTCGTCGATTTCCGCTGCGACCTCAGCCTGAGCTGGCATTTCGGCTGCCGCGGCTTTGGCGGCTGCCCACTCTTCCCACTCATCGCGGCGCACTTGCCGGACGCTCAAACCGATGCGGCGGCGATCCGGTTCGACGCGGATGACTTTCACCAGGACGCGTTCGCCCGGGGTCAGTTCGTTGCGCTGCTCCACGTCGCCAAGTTCGGAGTTGTGCAGCAACCCTTCGACACCCGGCTCCAACTCGACGAAGATGCCGAAGTCCACCACCTGAGTGACTTTGCCTTCGACCAGCGTGCCCTCTTTGTACTTTTCAGGCGCGATGCCCCATGGGTCTGGCGCGAGGGCCTTGATGCTCAGGGCGATACGCTGGCGATCACGGTCGACGTTGAGGACCTTGATCTTGATGCGCTGGCCTTCGTGATAGACCTCGCGCGGGTCTTCGATGCGGCCCCACGATAGCTCGGAGATGTGCACCAGTCCATCCAGGCCACCGAGATTGACGAACAGGCCGAAGTCGGTGATCTGACTGATGCGCCCACGCCGGACCTGCCCGGCTTCCAATTCATCCATCAGTTGGTGGCGACGCGCCGAACGCCATTCTTTAGCAGCGGCGCGCTGTGAAAGGATAAGGCGACGGCGGCGGCGATTTACCTCGATGACTTTGAGCATGATCGTCTGCCCGA
This sequence comes from Chloroflexota bacterium, assembly GCA_022707725.1. GTDB lineage: Bacteria > Chloroflexota > Anaerolineae > B4-G1 > SLSP01 > DSWT01. Next base: position 5,830 of record JAKJAB010000157.1, read on the forward strand.
CCATCGCGCGCAGGCGGCGATGCCGTTCGGCGGCTTGCCGGATGCGAGAAAAGCCGATCAGTTGGCTCATCGGGATGAATCCGCGCAGATGGCCAAACTCGACAGTCAGGCCGCCGCGATTGGCGTTCAAAACCAGCGCTTCGTAGACGGACTCGTCTTCGCGCAGCTTCTCGGCTTTGATCCAGTCCTCCTGGAGCATAGCCTGCGAGACGGACAGTTCTACGTTGCCATCCGAATCGCGGAACCGGGTCACGATGACGTTGACGGTCTCACCGACGTTGAACGTTTTGTTTTCGAGGTCTTCGAGGTCTTCACGGGGGACAAATCCATCGCGCTTCGAACCGATGTCAATCACCAGCCCGCCATCTTTGAGCGCCAGAATAACACCTTCGCGGAGTTCTCCGCGCCGAAGTTCTGTGCCTGCTAACGATTCTTCGAGTTGCTCCTCCCATTGTTCCATTGAAACAGGCTCGGTTGGGGTCGCCTTTAGTTCTTCCACTTCCACTCCTCTTCCACCCAGTTTTGCAAACTCGTGTTCCATGAGCAACTTGGATGGTCTGCTAAAATTTCCCGTATTCTATCATACCAAGGCATAATGTCAAACTTTCAGGTGATGCTGATTGCAGCCTCCCCACCGTCGACCGGGATCGACGTCCCCGAAATCCACGTGATGCATGGGTCGGACAGGGCCACGAGCACCTGTGCCACGTCTTCCGGCGTGGTCAACCGGTGTGCCGGATGATGCGTCAACACGGTCTCGATGATCTTCTCGTGGCCGGGGATGGCGCGCAGCGCGGGCGTGTCGGTGACGCCGGGCATCAGACAGTTGACGGAGATGCCGCGCGGGGCCAGTTCGAGCGCTAACTGGCGCGTGTGCGCTTCCAGGGCAGCTTTGGCCGCCGAGACGGCCCCGTAGTGCGGCGCAGCGCGCTGCGATCCCATGCTGCTCATCGAATAGATGCGGCTGCCCGGTCCCAACAGGTTCGCCCGCACCAAATCCTGCGTCCAGTAGACGAGGCTGTGCGCCATCACGCGCAGCGTCATGTCCATCTGTTCCTCGGAGGTGGCCTCTTCGGGCGACTCAGTGATGTACGGGTGCAAGCTGCCGAAGGCCAGGGTGTGGACCATCAGGTGGATGGTGGGGTACTCGGCGTCCCGCAGCGTCGTTGTGATAGCCTCGATGACGCGCGCGCGCCGGCGCGCATCGGCGGCGTTGGTGTTGAAGAAGATGGCCTGGCTACCGGCGGCCTCTATGTCGGCGATGACGGCCTCGGCCTGCTCGATGCTGCGGCGGGGGTCCAGGTGCACGCCGAAGACGTGCATTCCGGCCTGTGCCACCGCCCGCGCCGTCGCCGCTCCAAATCCACTTGACGCGCCCAAAATCAGCGCCCAACGACCTTTCAGTGAAGTGTTAGATTCGTCCATACTGCCTCCTAGTGCGAAAACTACGAATCTTCATGTAGTACATGGATGTACACGGAAAACACGGATTTTTCCCAAGAATCCCAAGAATCCGTGAAATCCGTGTACAATTCTTGGACTTCGGATCGTAAAGTCATCTTGACTACTACAAATCTTCACGAAAAATTAGTGTAAATTCGTAAGGGTTCGTGGTTAAGCTTTTACCCGAAGTCCATATCGCCGCCCATCGGGCCGGCGTCTCCGGCCAGATCGGGAATCTCTTTCTCGATCTGTTCCGGGTCTTGCCCGGCCTCCAGGCGGTCGATGACCTCGTCGAATTCTGGGCCGAGATCGCCGGCCTCGTCGCCCATCTCGTTGGCCATTTTGCGCATGAAGCGCCCCATGCTTTTGGGATCATTCTCGTCGAAGTCGCCCCAGGCGCTTGGATCGGCCATGTCTTCGAGGCGGCTATCTTCGGAGCGCACCACCCGCACTAG
>JAKJAB010000158.1 GCA_022707725.1 Chloroflexota bacterium
GACGGTCAACGTGACGGACGGGCGCTACACCTACTTCCGCGCGCCCGCCACCGAGGCGAATCAGCCGCTCTACCGATACTTCCTCACGCCCGGCTCTTTCAGTATGCGCGATGTGTGCCCGTTGAGTTTCTACGACGAGGCGAAGCTGGACCTTTGGTTGCCCTACACCGACTATCCTGTCATCCGCGCCCGCGCCCACAGACGCCGCAGCCCCGAATGGGCGGACACGCGGCTCTACGACATCCGCCAGGATTACGCGCAGACGCAGGACCTCGCCGGGACCGAACTGGAGATCGAGTACGCCGCGCTCCTCGTCGAAACGATGCAGGCGATGGACGCACCGCCGGAACAGTTCGAGCGGTTGGGGGTGGAGGGGCCATAATCGTATGCAAATAGCTGTATGGGTGCATACGTTTCTGGGAATAATGGCAATGTATGTTTCTCAGTTTCACCTGAAAAGGGCTGAGAAGTATACAGCTTATGAACTTGGTGACGTCAATCCAAAATATAGGTGGGTACAGCGCGACTTTATTCCACTCTACATTGGCTGGATGATTTTGGTTGTCACTGTTTTTTCCTTAATCGGTTCACGTTGGGAATTTGGTCCCTATGCTGCCGGTAGTTTCTTTGCTTGCATTGGGCTCTTCCTGGGTGCATTTGCTTGGAAAACAGGGATTTGTATGGTGCCAAGAAGTGGTCTGAAAACGCTATTTGTTGTAGGTGATGTCGCTTATCGTGCTGGCATCTTGCAGACCATTTGGAGTATAGCGGTTATAGTCTTGGCTTTTCTTCTAACAGGTCGGGTGTAAATCACACCCGACCTGTCAGACCTGAACAGAGCAGTTGTTCTACGCTATCCCCAAAGCTTCGGCGCGCGCGTTTTCCTCCGCCGCCACGCGGATGCCCTCTGTTTCGTTGACGCGGGTGAGCAGGATAATGCCGCCGACGAAGAAGATCATCAATGAGACGATGCTCAGGCGGCTCGATCCCATCAACTGTCCAACGACGCCGAACAGCAGCGGGCCGGCGATCCCCGCAAACTTGCTGGACACGTCGTAGAAGCCGAAGAATTCCGCGCTGCGCGCTTTCGGCGCCATCACCCCGAACAGGCTGCGGCTGAGCGCCTGCGTGCCACCCTGCACCATCCCCACGCCGAACGCCAGCGCCCAGAAGTGCCACGGCTTGCTCATAAAGAAACCGCCCACCATCAACAGCGCGTACCAGCCCAACCCCACCATGATCGAGCGTTTGGTGCCCAGCTTGTGGCTGAACTTGCCGAACAGCAGCGAGAAGGGGATGCCCACGAACTGTGTCAGCAGCAGCGCGCCGATCAGGTCGATCATCCCGATGCCGATTTCTGCACCGTAGATCGTCGCCATCTTGATGACCGTGCCAATGCCGTCGTTGTAAATCCAGAAGGCGATCAGGAACTTGAACAACTCGCCGTATTTGCTGATTTCGCGAAATGTCTGCCCGATGCGTTGGAAACTGGCGCGCACGGGGTTGGCGCCGACGCCGATGCCTTCGGTGTTAGCGGGCGGTTCGGGGACGCGCCGCAGCAGCGGGATTGTGAACACGGCCCACCAGATCGCCACTGTGAGGAACGACAGGCGTGTGCCCAGGGTGCTATCCGGCCAAATCACCATTATCATCACGATGTTGATGGCGAGCAGGATGCCGCCGCCCAGGTAGCCGAGCGCGTAGCCTTTGGAAGAAACGTAGTCGATCTCGTCCTCTCCTGCGATGTGCGGCAGCAGCGCGTCATAGAAAATATACGAGGCCGACAGGCCAATGGTACCTAAGAAGAACAGGATCAGGGTCGGCCAGACCATACCTGTATCCATAAACGTCAGCAGCGCGGTGGCGAAGATGCCGATCCCCGCAAACGCCGCCAGGAGCCGTTTTTTGTTGCCCAAATAGTCAGCGATGCCGCCCAGAACGGGAGCCAGCAGTGCAGAAACTAACAATGCAAGGGAGTTTGTGTATCCCCAATACACTGTGGGTAAGTTCCCGCCCAAATGTGCGCCGACCACACCTTCGAAGAAAACCGGCAACACTGCCGCTTCGATCGTCGTCGAAAAGGCGGAACTGCCCCAGTCGTACATACACCAGGCGTTGATAATTTGACGTTGCACAAAGGTTTTCGCGGATTCGGTGCGGGTCATAGTTAAATTCCTTTCGCTACAGGATGGTTTTATTGATGCGCAAAACGCAGGACGCTAGGGAGACCTGCGTCGCTTATCGCGCGCTACACGCTACGCTTCGCTTTCCGTTAACGGCAAGGCAAAATAGAACGTGCTGCCTTGTCCGATTTCACTTTCGACGCCGACTTGCCCGTTTAACTTTTCGGCAATGCGCTGGACGATGGACAGACCTAGCCCGTAACCCTTCGCTCTGATTTGATCGAGCCGCGTGAAGGGAACGAATAGCCGGGCCTGTTCTTCCGGCGTCAATCCTCTGCCGTTGTCGCGCACCCAAAAGCGCACGTAACCATCATTGTATGTCGTCGCGCCGACTTCAATATGGGGAGGCTTTCCCCCATACTTAATTGCGTTGCTGATGTAGTTAGTCAGGATTTCCTCGACCCACGGCTGGTGGCCTGTCACCTCAGGCCAGCAATCCGATATAACGATCTTTGCATTGCTCGCGGCGATAACATCAGCCAGCCGTCGTTGGACGTCCGCTATAATGCCAGGCAGGTCGAGTCTCCCGGTCGGCACTTCGTCGATTTTACGCACGCTGGCTAACAACAGTAACGCATCGACGATGTTGATGGTTTTGCGGCTGTTTTGAGCGATGATGCTGCAGTAGTAGGCGAGTTTATCCTGAGGTATTTTGTCACAGCGTTTTTCCAAAAGCTCGCTAAACCCAATCACAGAAGCTAACGGGGCCTTCAAATCGTGCGCTACGGTATGGGCGTACGCATCCAGTTCTTCGTTTTGTTTTTCGAGTTCGAGGGTGCGTTGCGATAGGATTTCTTGAGCGTGCTGGCGTTCGGCGATCTCCGCACGCAACTCGGCGGTGCGTTCTTCGACGAGTGCCTCGAGTTGGAGGTTGATGTGGGCGAGTTCGGCAGTGCTTTGGGCAATGAGTTGGTCAACTACCCGCGAGGGGAGTGTGAGCGCAAAGGCGAGGAAAACCGGTACAACAATATACGCTGGCAGAAGTCGGTAGATGATGCCAACAATAACAATGATGGCGGTTGCAGCTAACGTGTAGCGCATAGCAGATCGAAACCCTAACACTAAACCTAATGTGAAAATACCCACATGAAACATGAGCATATTCATTAGGTAATCTCGTTGTAATTCGAGTGTGTAAATCAACAATCCGGTGATGCAAGCCATAGCCACCCAGCCAAAGGTGAACATCGCGCGCGATAACGAGAGCGAGAGTCTGTTAAATGAGTAAAGCGCGGCCGTGCTAATGGTCAACATAAAGGCAATGTATAAGCCATCTAAAGGCTCTTTATAAACGTTGCGCATTATGGTATGGAGGATAACGCCAAGTATGGGGAACATGGTATATCCTCCCAGAATCCACCGTGCTGCGTTGATTCGCGCCTTTTCTCCAGGCAGAGTATGCATGCAAGCTACTCCCAGAAGGGGCCGATTTTCGTGATTCTTTGCTCTTCGCGTGCTTTGTCGTAAGCTTCCCACCAGCGTTTGACTACTTGTTGCAATTGTGCGTCCTCAAAGGCGTTGCGAAATACAATTTTCTCCTGCTCGGTGAGATCGCCATAGGGACATGCCGCAAAAATAGCGTCGAGTCCCTGTTCCTCCGCCTCCTTGACGAAGTTCCGCGAGAGAAGAACCTGTCCTGTCAACCACAACATATCCTGATGGCCCTTTAACATAATACTCCTTTCGGTGGATTTCTTACTCATCTTGGTGGAAACCAGGTACACCCCTATTTTATGCCAATCTGTATATTATGCCAGAGGGCAACAAAAAACCCCCCTCTTTCCCCGGCCTTTAGGCCGTATTCAGTTGCTAGAAGTGACCAAACGCGATAGCCCCGGTTGCAATACCGCGCAACCTGCACGAGTTTTTCGCGTAGGAATACTAGCACAATTGGTTCAATTGTGAAATTTTGCCCTGGGTCACAAAAAGAGGAATATGGAAACCACAGCTTTAGTCGAAGTCCAAAGCCTGTACAAACGTTACACCCCCAATGGCCTGTACGCGGTGGCCGATGTGTCTTTCGAGATTCACACGGGCGAATTGTTCAGCCTGCTCGGACCGAACGGCGCCGGCAAAACGACCACCATTTCGGTGATTAGCACGCTGTTACAGCCGACTTCCGGCGCGGTGCGCGTGGCCGGCCACGACGTGCAGCGCAATCCTATGGCCGTGCGGAACGTCATCGGCGTCGTACCGCAAGAACTGGCGCTCTACGACGATCTGACTGCGCACGAGAACCTGCGTTTCTGGGGTGAGATGCGCGGTCTACACGGCGCGGAGTTGGCGCAAGAAATCGCCGAAAAACTGGAGTTGATGGAATTGGCGGACCGCGCTAAAGAGCGCGTCAGCACGTTCTCCGGCGGGATGAAGCGCCGTCTCAACCTGGCGGTGGGGCTGTTGGGCCGCCCCAAACTACTTATGCTCGACGAGCCTACCGTCGCCATCGACCCGCAAAGCCGCCGCTACATCCTGGACTGGGTGAAGAAGTTGCGCGAGCAGGGTGTGACGATCCTCTACACCACGCACTACATGGAAGAAGCCCAGGAATTGAGCGACCGCATCGGCATCATCGACCACGGAAAGTTGATCGCGCTGGGGACGTTCGATGAACTCATTCAGCTCGTTGGTCAGCACGAGACGTTGCGTTTGCGACTGTTGCAAGAAGGAGGAGGCGCAGAACTGGCAGCCGCGCTGCAGTCACTCGAAGGCGACCGCATTGCGGGCATCATAGAGGCCAGCGCGACCAATGGCGAGGTGCTGATCAATGTGACGTCGGCGGAGGCGACCCTGGCCGCCGTCATCGGGACGGCGACCGGTTTGGGCCTGAGCGTGCGGACGATCGACATCCGTGAACCGAACCTGGAGGCCGTCTTCCTGCGCCTGACCGGTCGCGCGTTGCGGGATTGACGAGGGCGTATGCGTAAACTGACCGTTCTCGCATTCAAAGAAGCCTTGGTGGCGTTCCGTGACAGGGGCGCGTTGGCGATGATGCTGGTGACGCCCCTCGCACTCACGCTGATCATGATGGCGGCGTTTGGCAGCGGCAGCAACAGCACCCCGATTTCCGACATCCCCGTGCTCCTGTTGAACCGGGACACGGGGACGTTTGGGCAGGTTCTCACCGACATCTTCTTCTCGTCGTCGGTAGGCAATCTGGTGGCGCCGACGTTGATAGAAGACGAATCCGAAGCTGCGGCGCGCGCGCGTGTGGACGCCGACGAAGTCGCTGCGTTGGTGATTATCCCGCAGGATTTCAGCGCGCGCATATTCCCATTCGGCGCGCGCGCGCAGGCATTGACCGGTGTGGATGTGATGGCGCTTTCGTCCGATGCCGCACTCACTCCGGAGCAGCAGGCGGGTCTCGCCCAGGCCTTCATGGAAAGTCAAACACGGAGCGAAGAAGCACGCACCGACTCAGTGATCGTCGAAATCTACGCCAGTCCCAATTGGCGCATCAGCGCGCTCGTCGTCAAAGCCATCGTCAGCCAGGGCCTTGAGCGGCTCAATATCCAGATTGCGGGGACGACCAACATCGTCGCCCGGCAGGCAACGGCGATGCTCCAGGCCGGGCAAACCGATGTGGATATGGCCTCGGCCATGAGCGCGATGTCGGCGGGCAATGCTGGGCAGGGAACGGCCGGCGGCGCCGGCGTTGATCTGCCCATCAAGCTCGTGACCACCTCCACGACGGGCCGTGGTTTTAGCTGGCTTGGCTATTACGCCTCGAGCATGGCGGTGCTGTTCCTGATGTTCGCCGTGACCTCCGGCGGGCGCACGCTCCTGGCGGAACGCCAACGCGGCACGTTGCCCCGGCTGCTTATTTCCCCGACGTCTGCCTTGACCATTCTGCTGGGCAAGATGGGTGGCATCGTACTGACCGGCGTGCTACAGATGCTCATCCTCTGGGGAGCGACCACGCTTATCGGCGCGTACTGGGGCCATCCGGGCGGCGTGCTGCTGACGATTGTGCTGCTGGTGACCTGCGCGTCCAGCGTCGGCGCGCTCATCTCCGCGTGGGCGCGAACGCCGGGACAGGCCAGCGCCATCGGTTCGGCCATCACCTTGATCGGCGGCGCTCTCTCCGGTAGCTTCTTCGTCCGCTGGAACTTGCCGCAGTGGGTGCAATACCTCAGTCTCGTCACGCCCAACGCTTGGGGCATCGAAATCCTCTCGCGCCTGCAGGCTGGGCGCGCTGCTACTACCATCCTGCCCTGGCTTGGCGGTATGGTGCTGTTGACCATATTCTATTATGCCCTGGCGCTGGTGGGATTCCGGCGGCAGTTCAAATAGAGGAGCGACTATGTATCGTCTATGGGGCTTGATTCGTACGGACTTTTTGCGCCGGTTCGATGGGCCGATGGCGTGGGTGTTTTTCCTGCTTTTGCCGTTCCTGTTCACCGCTGCGGTGGGCGCGGGGATGGGCGGGATGATGAACGACGCGCCGCCGGAAGAGGTGCGCATCTCCCTTGCTGTGATCCAGCGCGACGAAGGCCCGTTGGTAGATGCGCTCTTCGCGGCGTTGAAAGGCGTGAACTTCGATCTGGAGGTGGTGGAGACGTTTCCTGACGACGTCTTCGGCCTGATCGTTCCGGCGGAGTTCTCCGAGCGTTTACTGGCCGGAGAAGAGGCCGAACTGACATTGCACATCCGCAGCGATAGCAGCAATACCCCGGCCGTAGAGCAGGCTGTGCAGGCCGCGATCGGGCGAGTAGGGGGCGCGGCGCTCGTCGCGCAGAGCGGGGTGACGCAGGCGCGCGACGCAGGGCTGGTCACTACACCGGCAGAAGAGACTGCGCTTTTCTCTGAACTGCTGCTCGATACGCTCACCGCCGTGGAGAACCCTGCGGCCGTTGCGGAGGTCGTATGGCCCGCAGGGGTGACGTTGGAAACAGATGTGCGTGACATGGCGAACAGCACCGAACATGCCTCTGCCGGACAGATCGTCACCTGGGTGCAAATTACCCTGCTCGGCGCGGCGGCAGTGCTGGTGGACGAGCGTCTGCGCGGCGCGCTCAAGCGGATGCTGGTCATGCCCACGTCGCGCGCGCTCATCTTGGGCGGCAAAGTCCTGGCGACGGTGCTCGCGGGGTCGCTGCAGATCGCCATCTTGCTGGTCGGCGGCGCACTGTTATTCGACGTGGGGTGGGATCGTGCGCCTTTGGCCGTGGCGGCGGTCTCCGTCGCGTTCGCACTGGCTGTCGCGGGTATGGGTTTGCTGCTGGCGACGTTCGTCAAAACCAGTGGGCAGGCCAGCAGCGCCGTGGTCGGAGTGTCGATGACGACCGCAGCCTTGGGCGGCGCATGGTTTCCGCTGGAGGTGACGCCGCCGCTGTTTCGCCAGATCGTGCAAATCCTGCCCTCCACCTGGGCCGTGCGCGCCTACGAGGACATTCTGGCGCGCGGCGCGACGTTAAGCGACGTGCTGCCGGCCGTTGGGGTGCTGCTCGGTTTTGCCGTCCTGTTCACCATCATCGGCGTGTG
>JAKJAB010000159.1 GCA_022707725.1 Chloroflexota bacterium
GCGGGCGTAGCCCGCCCCCAAACCCCCACCCCCAGATTTTTGAGAAGATACTATTATTGGTATGTGATCTTGGTGTTGTCATTGAATTAAGCAGATGTGTTGGCGGACGAACGGAGGATGTTCAATGGAAGAAATACAACTTGCTCATTTTCAGAAAGATATTCGCAATATTATCAATGCCGTCATTCATTCTCATCGGCCGGTATTGATTAGTGACAAAGGCAAATTCCTGGTAAAAATAGTCCCGCTCTCCTCTTCTGAACAAGCATCGTGGCTTGGTTGTATGCGTGGCACGGGTAAGATCACAGGGGATATTATTGCTCCGGCAGAAGAGTCAGATGACTGGGAAGCCTTGTCATCATGAAATACTTGCTGGATACGCATATATGGCTGTGGAGTCTTCTGACGCCTGAGAAATTAAGAACGTCTGTTGTTCAGGTCTTGGAAGATGCAAAGAATGAATTGTTCATTTCTCCGATTACGATATGGGAGGCGTTGGTTCTGGCAGCGAAAGGACGCATTGAACTCACATCGTCGCCGGATGAATGGATTGTCGAAGCATTGGAACGTAGCCCGGTAAAAGAGATCCCATTGTCACATGCTATCGCCATTAAAAGTAGAGCTATTGATCTTCCACACCAGGATCCGGCCGACCGTTTTATAGCAGCAACAGCGTGGGAATATGATCTGACCCTGATTACAGAAGATGAGAAATTATAGGGTGCGACACAGATAAAGATTTGTCGATAAATTGCTCTAGTGTGTGTTTCACGGAGAAATGAATATGACAGAACAACGCTACGTGGAGGCAAAGCATAAAGTCAAAATCACCGTCCTCAGGAAAGAGTGTTATGCGGATTTGCAAGAGCAGTACTTGGCGGACCCCAACGCAGGGCCTTGTTCTCTGTTTGAGGTTGGGCAGGAATTTGTCCTCGAACGCGACGGAGAGCGCGATGATTTCTGGCGTATGATGGATGGCAAGTTCTGCGCTGAGGCGTGGGACGCGATAAGCAGGTATGTTTATGCAGGCCTCCAGGGCGGTTCCATAATGAAGGGCTGGACCAATGATGAGAGAGTGATGATTGCCTGTTGTAACGATGGAACCAGACCGGTCATCTTCAAGATTGAGCGGATTGATTATTAACCTGAACACGTACCAACCTACTGCCCCGCACCGACTTCTGGCGCGGGGCACTGTTATTCGCTCATCTCCTCAATCCACAATCGCCTGGTAGATCGCCACCTGCATCTCGTCCAGCACCGGGACGGAGTCGTTGTTCATCAACTGGGTCATTTCGATGTGTACCAGTTCTTCCTGCGGATCGATCCCAAAGCGGGTGGTCGCCGCGCCGCCCCAGCCGTAAGCGCCCACGGAGTCGAGTGTCTGCGTCCGTTCAGCGTCGAGGATGACCCCAAACCCCAGGCCGAACCCCAACGCAGGATTCCCGTCGCGGTAGACGCCGTCGCGCAAGTGGTTGCTCGTCATCAGTTCGACGGTCTTGCGACCGAGCAGCCGCTGCCCGTCTAGCTCGCCTTTGTTGTAGAGCATCTGGGCGAAACGGTAATAGTCCCCCAGCGTCGAAACCAGCCCCATGCCGCCGGCCGGACAGCGTGTGGGTTTGGCGTAACGGCTCGTCTCGGGCGCGTCCAAAACGGCAAGGCCCTTCTTTTCCTTGTCCGGCTGGTAGTTGACGGCGAAACGGTCGAGCTTGCCCTCCGGCACGTCGAAGGCGGTATCGACCATACCCAGCGGCCCCAGGATGCGCTCCTGCAAGAAGGCGTCGAACGGCTGCCCCGAGACGACCTGCACCAGGTAGCCGAGCACGTCGATGGACAGGCTGTAGTAGAACTCCGCGCCCGGTTGTGTGCGGAGTGGACACATAGCTATTCTGTGGACGAACTCTTCCAGCGTAATGTCGGGGTCGTCATAGTGGCGCCGCCAGACGCGGTTTTGGATCTGCTTGTCGACGTAATCGTTCTCGTCGAAGCCGTAGCTCAGCCCGCCCGTGTGCGTCAGCAGGTGGTGGATCGTGAGCGGGCGCTTAAGGTTGTCTAGCTCGACGCCCGTCTCGGTTTTACGCACGAAGACCTTGGCGTCCTCGAATTCGGGGATGTATTTGGCGACCGGATCGCTGAGGAAGAAGTGGCCCTCTTCGTAGAGCATCATCACCGCGACGCTGGTAAGCGGCTTGGTCATCGAATAGATGCGGAAGAGGGTGTCGAACGCGATAGGCTTTTGGGCCTCGACATCCATCCAGCCGGCTTTGGACAGATGCGCGACCTGCCCGCGCCGGACCACCAGGCTGAGCACGCCCGGCAGCTTGCCCTGGTCCACGTACTTCTGCATCACCTGATCGACGCGCTTGAGGCGCGCGGACGACAATCCTACACTTTCCGGGGAAACGGTGTTCATTCTGCCTCCTTAAAATAAACCGCTAATCTCGCTAATCTACGCGAATCTTTCTTGGAATGTAACTATTCAGGTGGGGCGCACTTTTACGCCTGCAATGACAGTAGGAAGCGCAAAAATTGCCGTTTTGGGTTCAGCTAAGTGCGTCCCACCTCAAGGCTGAATGGTTACCTTGAAATTAGCGAAGATTCGCGTGATTCGCGGTTAAAATACTCGTGCGACATGGTCGCCTTTGCCGTCTACTCTGTGCGATACCCCATCAACTTGCCGGTATCCCCATCGACGACGTAGAGAGTATCCTCGAAGACGGCTATGCCCTCGGGGAACGACAGGTTTTCAGAGTCGTGTAGGTTCCACCGCAGCGCGCCCGCGTAGTCGAACGCCAGCACGCGCCCGCCGATAGGAGCGCCCACAAACACGACCTGATCGGTGGCGGCGAGGAAGGGCTTTTCGGCGGGATTGCCGCCCCAAAGGGGGACGCTCCACTCGTGACGGTAAATCCCCTCCGAGCTGAAGGCTTGCACGCGCCGGTTCCACGTATCGGCGATAAAGACCTCGCCGGCGCCGCTCACCGCAATTCCCACCGGCTCGCTCATTTGACTTGGTAAGCTTCCAGCGCTGCCGAACTCGCGCAAGAACACTCCGTCCGCATTGAAGACCTGCACGCGATGGTTGCCCGTGTCGGCGACGTAGACGTTACCGTTCGGTCCGACGGCGATGCCGCGCGGCCCGTAAAACAGGCTATTCCCGGCGGGATCGTAGGCCTGCACCTGTCCCAGACGGCCCCAACTGAGCACAAACTTGCCCTCTGCCGTGAATTTTTGGATGCGGTGGTTCCACGTATCGGCCACGTACACGTTACCGGCCGGGTCGACCGCCACATCCCACGGCTCGTTGAATTGCCCAGGCCCGGCGCCGTACTCGCCCCACGCGCTCAGCAGATCGCCTTCGGGCGAGAGCCGCCAGATGCTATGTTGTGCTATGTCGGCGATATAGAATGTGCCGTCCGGAGCAATCGCCATGCCGCGCCCAGCCGCATTGGAGAGGTGCACTTTGAAGATCAGAGGCAGAGCCTGTTCACTCGCGGTGTAGGTATCGAGGTTTAGCCCGCTGTCGCCCGTCGTGCTGCCTGTGCTATAGCTCCAGATTTGTTGCGCCAGGTCGCGGCGCACGTAGAGATGCATGGTCATCCGGTTGGGCCAGGTTTTGAGCGTGAAAGGATTCTGTGGATTTGTAAGTTGAGCGTAGGCGCGGTAATCACGGTTGCGGATGATGTCCCCCAGCGCCGCGCGCATCTGGGGATCGTCCAACGCGCCGCGGATACGCTCCCACGTCAGGTCCTTGTAATCTTCGATGGGCCACCAGATATATTTGTAATCGTAGGTGATGTAGTCCGCACCCAGGATCGCTTCGACAGCGCCCCATTGCGGTTTCCCGGCGATGATCACCGGACATTCGAGCAGGCGTTCTGCTTCAGGTGTGGCGCCGTAGTAATAGCTGTTGGGGAAGCGAGTTGCCATGTACCAGTAGAACGGCCACGCGCCCTCTTCACTGTAGGCTACTTTGACCTCGTTGGCCGTTCCGGTGGTTCGCCAGGAGATGTCCTCGATTTGGGCCAGAACGATCTTGACATCCGGAGTCGCGTGCGCGTAGACCATGAATTCGGTCGCCATCTCGGCGTTGATAAAGTTGAGCATAAACATGGTGCGCAGCGTCCACACTGCCAGCGCGCCGCAAGCTGTGAGTAACGTCAAGCGCAGTGTGCGGCGCGGCCCAACTTTATCGATCGTCCAAAACAGGAGCGCGCTAAAGAGCACGATTCCCCCCAGGGCGCAGAGCACTCCCACCAGGGGTTCCAATCCGGCGAGCGTCGGTCCGCTTTCCGTGCCGCCGGTCATTTTCAGGATCCGCTCGAATGAGTTCGCCGCCTTTCCAAACGCCTGGAGCGCCTTCCACAATAGCGGCAGGGTCCCAACCGCGCTGCGCAATGTCCCGCCATTCCAGTTCGTGTAGCCATTGTCCCAATCCCCAGGCTGCGAGCAGCACATGCGGCAGGGCGATGTGGACGAATAACCAGGGCATTTTCTCTCCCGCGTAGCTATAAGCCACCCAGGACATAACCGCCCAACCCGCAAGAAAGAGTGGGAAGAACAGGTCGAGATCGAGCGGTTTCGGTGTATCCTGTTTCTTGGAAGGAGCAGGGTGGGGGGAAGCGAGTCTAAGGATAGGGCGCATGCCCCCCCAAATCCCCGCAGCCAACGAGAGTAGCAACGGCATATATTCGTACAATGGCCCAATGACGGCATAGTAGTACCAGGGCTGGCTGCCGCGGTTTTCAGTCTGTTGGGCGATCCAATAGGCCAACCCGCCGATTTGCCCGGTCATCACACCCCATCCGTAGGTGAAGAAGGTGCTGAAGAGCGTGATAAAGATGCTGTAATGGATGAGGGCGATGATAGGCCAGCGTTTGATATCCCACCACAGTCCCAGGGCGATGGAGAGCGCAACCACGACGGCAAATGTGCCAAAAGCCGCAAGCGTCATATTCAATGGGATTGCGCCGAACTTTACATCCATCAACGCGGGATAGAAGGCGCTCATATCTACGCCAGCCACGAACTTCATCAAGAAGGCCGAACCTAACGGCAGGGTCAACGTTCCCAATGTCATCAACACGTCGAATAAGCGTAGGCTGTGCAGCGTCTCCGCGCCGACCCCGGAGTAGATGATGGGTACCGCACTCAGCGTAAAGAGGAAAGCGATCCCCAGAGCCAGCCGTCCCCACCAGGGGATGGCGATGTTGGCGATGGCGGTGTTGCCCGTATCCTCTATTTCGGAGACCTGCGCATTGGTCAGGGACATCACGAAGGCCCCGCCCGCCAGCAGGGCCACAATCGCCACAACTGCCAGCAGTGTAATAAGCTTGCGTTGCGCCCACTGCACGCGAAACAACTGCCAGAAGAAGGGAACCGCCAGCAGGACGAGAAAGATAAGGGTGTAGATGTAAGCGTTTTCCTTGGAGGCGTACATCAGCGGGAAGAAAACCGCCATACCATAGAGCCAGCGCGAG
This sequence comes from Chloroflexota bacterium, assembly GCA_022707725.1. Classification (GTDB taxonomy): domain Bacteria; phylum Chloroflexota; class Anaerolineae; order B4-G1; family SLSP01; genus DSWT01. The sequence continues at coordinate 5,481 of JAKJAB010000159.1, forward strand.
CGCCCGGTATCCAGGTATTGCAGCACGTTCCACAAGAGCAATGTCGCCGTCAACATCAACGGCGTATCGTGGCGGGTGTAGCGCGCGTAGTATGTGATCGCGGGTGAAATCAGCAGCATGATGGACGCGAACAGTGCGCCGCGCTTTCCCAACCACTTTTGGAATAGCCACGGCGTCATCACCAACGCCACACCCATCATTGCAGCATAAATGCGCGCCGTGAAATCGCTCACACCGAAAAGGAAGTAGAAGAGCGCCGTTGCCTCGAAGAGCAGCGGGCCGTGCATCAGTGGATCGTGCCGGAAGCCCTGCCCCGTGTAGAGGTTCCACGAAAACTTGGCGTGCGTCATCTCATCGTGGCTAACCGCGCGGTCGCCCAGCGCGTAGAACCGGCTGACGATCGCCAGGAGCAGGATGATGATGGCTGCGATTTTCCAGAAATCCAGCGTCTTTGTTTTGTTAGAAAAAACCGTATTCATCCGTGTATCAAACAGTCCTATCTTGAAAATCCTGTGAACCCTGTCCAAGAGAAAAGTCGAAATGTGAGCTTGCAGCGTTGATTTCGACTATTTTACCAGCATTTGTTGGCCGATCTCGCGCATCTTCTCCACGCCGCACAGCGCCTCGATCAACGCCAGCGCAAACTCGATGGCCGTGCCGGGGCCGCGGCTGGTGATACAGTTACCGTCAACCACCACGCGCTTTTCTACATGCACCGGATTTTCAAGGTGTGACACGAAACTGGGGTGGCACGTGGCGGCGCGTCCCGCCAACAAGCCGTGGTGTTGCAACACGACGACCGGCGCGGCGCAAATTGCGCTGTAGAGACGCCCCGCATCGCGTTGAACGTATAACAACGCCGTGAGGATTTTGCAATCGCGCAGGCGTTCCGCGCCGGGCATCCCACCCGGAATGGCGATACAATCATAAATTTCATTGGCGCATTCGGCGATGGACATATCCGCAACCAGTTTCGTGCCCCGTGAGGCCGTCACCTGGAGTGTGGCTTCCACGGAAGCGACCGTCACCTCCGCCCCCGTCCTTCGCAGTGTGTCGATAAGGCACACCGCTTCGATTTCTTCCGTGCCGTTGGCTATCGGAACCAAAACTTTGGCAGGCATTGCACCCTCCGAAAATGTGGATTCGTCGCCAGGGATCGAGTGAGTTCTGACTCCTGATTGACAATCCCTGATTACCGGTTACTGGCCCCCAATTCTAAGCTGATTTGCGCCGTTTGGCAATTGCCATCGCTCTCCGGTCAGCGGATCGTACAGCCCGATATAGACCCTGTATGACCCTCCAGGCGCGTCCGCTGGGATGTCGAACCGGTGCACTTGCACCATACGGTCGCCAGTGCGTAATGTGTACGGATCGATCCACAGCCCATCGTCGCCGGTGATGAAGCTGCCGTCTGCCGCGTAGAGGTGCGCGAAGACGCTCAGCCGCGGTCCGTTGTAGACGCCCGGCGGCGGCGGATTGGGAATCAGTTCATACGGCGGCAGCGGTAGCTCGCCAACGACAGCCCACCACGTTATCACATCTGCGCCATCCCAGGCCACGGCCTGCAACGCCAGCGCCTCGGCGAAGGGCTGTGCTGCTAATGGCGCCCCGTAGGTGTCTGCTGTGAGCGCATCATCCGGCGGCTCCGGCAGGGTGAGCAGTCGTCCCTCCATTCCCAACGGCGCATCGATGCGCGGCGCGGCGTCGAGGAGCGTCTGGAACTGCGGCGCGCGGCGTTCGCCTTTCTGCATGTAAAAGCGGATGGGTTCTACTCCACCGACTAACGCCCGCTCTGGATTCACGTAACGCAACGCCGCGTCCTGGCGTTGCATATCGGTCTCCACTGCGACGCTATCCCATGTCCCAAAGAGGAGACTCCATACAACTGCGTCTTTGATTTCCGGGTGGGCATCCAAATGGCTTGCCAACGCCCGGTAGTCGGCCCGATAGAGGAAGCGCACCGCCGGATGTTGCGGCCACGTCACGAAATAGTCCGGCAGGTCGCGCCCGGCGACTAGCGCAAACGTGAGCAGGCACAACGGAATCGTCGTCCACCGCCAGCGCCGCGCCGCCGCCTTCATCGGCATTGCCAGCAGGAGATACACAGCGGGCAGCGCCAGAATCGTGTGTCCGTAGCTCGATGGCGGCAGGCTG
>JAKJAB010000015.1 GCA_022707725.1 Chloroflexota bacterium
GCGTGAAGGATGTTTCATCCCGCCGGTGGATTTGGTGGAGATGTTCCTTGATCTGGCGGAAGTGCATGGCATGGCCTTCTACTTCGGCACGTATGACTCCGGACGTTACTGGCACGAAGGCGAGTTCCGCAAAGAGGTTGATCTTAACAAGGCTGTGGTAGATGAGGTCTGGGCGCGCTACGGGCATAAGCCGGCCTTCAAGGGCTGGTATCTCACGCAGGAAGTGAGTCGCCGCGTCAAGGGCATCATCGAAATCTACGCGGAGATGGGCCGCCATTGCAAATCCCTGGCCAACCTGCCGGTGCTCATCTCGCCGTGGATGGACGGTATCAAGGCAGTCTGGTCGTTCGATGCGGACGTAAGCAGGGCGCAGGGCATTACCCCCGAAGAGCACGCGCGCGAGTGGGGTGAGATCATGGCGGGCATCAGCGGCGCGGTGGACGTCGTCGCGTTCCAGGATGGGCACGTCGACTTCCATGAGCTGCCGACTTACCTGGCGATCAACAAGGAACTGGCCGACCGGTACAGCCTACGTTGTTGGACCAATAGCGAGACCTTCGACCGCGACATGCCGATCAAGTTCCTGCCGATCAAGTGGGAAAAACTGCTGCTCAAGCTGCAAGCCGCTGCGCAAGTCGGTGTGGAGAAGGCGATCACCTTTGAGTTCAGCCACTTCATGAGCCCTAACTCCTGCTACTTGCAAGCCGGGCATTTGTATCGACGCTATTGCGAGCATTTTCAAATTCCAATAGGAAGTCAGTCAGTCGATTGAGCAAATTTTGTCAACCGTGAATTACGCGAATCCTTGCTAATCTTGCTTGATTGTAACTATTCAGCCTTGAGGTGGGACGCACTTAGCTGAACCCAAAACGGCAATTTTCGCGCTGCCTACTGTGATTGCAGGCGTAAAAGTGCGTCCCACCTGAATAGTTACGGTTGTAGAACGTTTCATCTTGGCTACGACCTCCGTGTTTTTAGTATATCGGCGTTGTTCACTCGCGCAACTGAGGGCCATAGATATTAGCTGCGTTTCGAAAGAGACTTTCTCCTCCTTCTGAGTAGCCGAGGGCGCGTGGAACCGTCCTCGGCGTTTTTTTATCCACGCGCGCGTGGCTTCTATAGAAGTTGTCCAGCCGAATCCTTTCGGCGCTTGCCCGGTCCACCGTCTACTTGACTTGACCCTTTCCCCATCCCGACTTATACTTACCCCTGAAACAAAAAATCGCCCCACGGTGCGAGAATACCCGGGGCTTCGACTTCCGGCGACTCCCGCGCCGTAGTGGGCACAAGCATACGCGCGATCAGAATCGCGACACCCGCCCCCGCGCGTCAATGCGGCTCAGAAGCCGACGCCGGGGGCGTTTTATTGACTGATTTTTCTATAGGAGCTTCCATGCCTGTCAGCAACCACAACCACCTCGAAACCGACCTCTGGGCCGCCGCCGATGAGCTGCGCGCCAACTCCAAACTGCGCGCCTCGGACTATTCGCTGCCCGTCCTGGGACTGATCTTCCTCAAGTACGCCGACCACAAATTCACCCACGCGACAGAACACTTCACAGCGGAAGCCGAGGAACAACTTCCCCTGAGCGAAGGCGAAGGGCGCCGTCGCCGCCGCGATCTACTCTCGCCCGACCGTTACAAAGCCGCCGGGGTGCTCTACCTGCCGGACGCGGCCCGCTATGCCGCGCTCGTGGCCCAACCGGAAGGCGCGAACATCGGCAAAGCCATCAACGACGCGATGAAGGCCATCGAGGATGCTAACGAGGCGCTCGCCGACGTGTTGCCCAAGACCTACATCCGCTTCGAGAACAGCATCCTGCGCGCGCTGCTGCGCATCTTCAACGGCATCCCGCTGGACCTTTCGGGCGACGTCTTCGGCAAGATTTACGAGTACTTCCTGGGCAACTTCGCCATGGCCGAGGGGCAGCGGGGCGGCGAGTTCTTCACGCCGACCTCCCTTGTGCGTCTGATCGTCGAGATCATCGAGCCGTTTCACGGGCGCGTGGGCGACCTGGGCTGCGGCTCCGGCGGCATGTTCGTGCAGAGTGCGCGCTTCGTGCAGCGCCACCAGGGGCAGTCCGGCGACATCAGCCTCTTTGGGCAGGAGCGCGTGGCCGATACGGTGCGCCTCTGCAAGATGAACCTCGCCGTCCACGGCCTGGAAGGCGACATCCGCCAGGCCAACAGCTACTACGAAGACCTCGTCCACTGCGCCGGGCGGCTGGACTTCGTGATGGCGAATCCCCCCTTCAACGTCAACCGCGTGGACAAGGAACGCCTCAAGAACGACACCGTCCGCTATCCCCTGGGGATGCCCACGGTGGACAACGCCAACTGCCTGTGGATTCAATTGTTCTACAGCGCGCTGAATGCCACGGGCCGGGCGGGCTTCGTGATGGCGAACTCCGCTAGCGACGCGCGCGGCTCGGAACTGGAACTGCGCAAAAAGCTGATCCAGACGGGCCATGTGGATGTCATGGTCGCGGTCGGCCCCAACTTTTTCTACACCGTGACGCTGCCGTGTACACTGTGGTTCCTGGACAAGGGCAAAACGGCTCCCCCTTCCACGGCTCGCGGCGGATCACAATCCGCCGCCCCGGACAGGCGCAACACCGTGCTGTTCATCGACGCCCGGCGCATCTACACACAGGTGGACCGCGCGCACCGCGAGTTCTCGCCCGCGCAGATCGAATTCCTGGCGAACATCGCGCGCCTGTACCGGGGCGAGCCACCGGAGACCAGCCAGGGCAGCGCGGACTTGATGGCCGAGTACGGCTTCCTCCCCTCTCCCGCTGGGAGAGGGGCTGGGGGTGAGGGTGAGGGCTACGTGTACCAGGACGTGCCCGGTTTGTGCAAAGTAGCGACACTGGACGAGATCGAGGCGCAGGGCTGGAGCCTGAACCCGGGCCGCTACGTGGGCGTGCCGGAACGCGAAGAAGACCCCGACTTCGACTTCGAGGAAGCGCTGACCGAACTCAACGAGGAGTTGGAAGCGCTGAACGTCGAGGCGCACGAGTTGGAAGAGAGGATTGGGGAGAATGTGGGACAAATACTAGGAGGATTGTGATGTATCCGACAATGGTACTTGCTGATTTTGTGGAGATAAATCCTCGCGTAACATTAAAACCTGGACAAGAGTATTCATTTGTTGATATGGCGAGTGTCACTCCTGGCAGACGATACGTAAGTGCAGAAGCAAGGAAAGTATACCAGGGTGGTGGCTCCAAATTCCAGGTAGATGATGTTTTGTTTGCTCGTATTACTCCTTGTCTTGAAAACGGTAAGATTGCTCAATATGTTAGCAAAACTGGTGAAGTGGGCTTCGGCTCCACGGAATTCTTTGTACTGAGACACCGACAAGGCGTTTCCGATTCTGCATACGTCTACTATCTTGCTTACACTGATATTGTCAGGAAACCTGCTGAGAAAAGTATGTCCGGTGCCTCTGGACGACAGCGTGCGGACTTAGAAGTGTTCAAGAGTGTGGAAGTGCCTACTCCTCCTCTCCCCACCCAGCGCAAAATCGCGGCGATCCTCTCCGCCTACGACGACCTCATCGAGAACAACACGCGCCGCATTGTGCTGCTGGAACAGATGGCGCAACTCCTCTACCGCGAGTGGTTCGTCCGCTTCCGCTTCCCCGGCCACGAGTCCGCGCCGAGGGTCGCGTCGGAGTTGGGGGAGATTCCGGAGGGGTGGGAGGTGGTGAAACTAACCCAAGCTGTTTATGTGAACCCCTCCACAAGAATCCCCAGAGAAGGACAAAAACCATTTGTTCCAATGAGCAATTTATCCAATGGTTCAATGCTCATAACCAAGTATGAGCTTCGTGAGGGAAATAGCGGTGCCAAATTTAAAAATGGCGATACACTTTTTGCTCGCATCACACCTTGTCTCGAAAATGGTAAAACAGGTTATGTTCAGTTTTTGCCTTCAGAAGATGCAGTCGCGTTTGGTTCCACCGAATTCATAGTTTTGCGCTCAAAGACTCTATCGCCAGAGTATGTCTATTTATTAGCACGCTCGGAAGATTTGCGTGCGCATGCTATCAAAAGTATGACGGGAGCTACTGGCCGGCAGCGAGTACAGGAATCTTGTTTTGAGAATTTTCTGGTAGTCCAGCCACCAGCGCCAGTTTTGAACGAGTTTACAACTCTAATAAAGCCAATGTTCTACGCAATTTGGCTACTTGCGCAGAAGAATGTTAATTTGCGTCGCACCCGCGACCTGCTGCTGCCGCGCCTCATCTCCGGCGAGGTGGATGTGGCGGGGGCGGCGATTGCCGGCATCGAATGAGAGAGACGCGCTACACTCAGGCGTCCCTACGGGATGGATGCCTGGCGCTGAAGCACCAGGCAACATTCAAGCGTCCCTACGGGACGCAGAGAGAGGCTCCGCCGCGTAGCGGCGTTTGAGAGATAGGCAAGCCATTGATGGCTTGCCGGAGGTTATCAAAATGCATTCCCGTCCCGTAGGGACGGGTGAAGGTCGGCAGGTTGTTCACAGCCTGCCGCACCGCGTAGCGGTGATTGAACACGACTGCTGCAGGAGACACCCATGGCCAATACCTATACCGCGTTGCACTACCATTTGGTCTACAGCACCAAGAATCGCTTCCCCTATCTGACACAGGACATCGAAGCGCGCGTATGGGCGTACATCGGCGGCGTGGCGCGGAAGCATGGCATGGTGGCGCTGCAAATCGGCGGATTCGATGATCATATCCACGCGCTGGTGTCGGCCCCGCCGACGCTGTCTCCCAGCCAGATCGCCCAATATCTCAAAGGCGATTCCTCCAAATGGATTCACGAGACGTTCCCGGAACTGCAGGCCTTTGCCTGGCAACAAGGCTATGGGGCGTTCACCGTCAGCAAATCGATAACAGATGTAGTGGTGCGGTATATCTGCAATCAACGGGAACATCATCAACGTCAGAACTTCCAGGAGGAATATCGGGACTTCTTGCAAAAACACGGCGTTGAGTATGATGAGCAGTATGTATGGGGATGAGTGGCAGGCACTGAAGCACCTGCCGAGGGTTCAGTCGTCCGGCAGGCACTGAAGCACCTGCCGAGGGTTCAGCCGTCCGGCAGGCGCTGAAGCACCTGCCGAGGGTTCAGCCGTCCCTACGGGACGGGAGAGAGGGGCCGCGCAGTAGGCCGTGAACGGCCTGCTTATGTTCAGACGCCGCTACGCGGCGGAGATCTCCGCGGCCCCGTAGGGACGCTTGAAAGTTGTCTGGTGCTTGAGCGCCAGGCATTCGTCCCGTAGGGACGACTGAAAGTTGCCTGGTGCTTGAGCGCCAGGCATTCGTCCCGTAGGGACGCTTGACAGTCGCCTGGTGCTTGAGCGCCAGGCATTCGTCCCGTAGGGACGCCTGAAAGTTGCCTGGTGCTTGAGCGCCAGGCATTCGTCCCGTAGGGACGCTTGAGGGTTGCCTGGTGCTTCAGCGCCAGGCGCGCTTGAATGTAGATATTCGATGAAATATGGCTCAAAGTTCTGACAGTGAAGCCGCCCTCGAAGCCGCCACCATGCAGCTCTTCGCCAACCTCGGCTGGCAGACGGCGAACGCTTACTACGAAGCCTTCACGCCGGAGGCCGCCAGCGCCACGCGCCCCTACCTGGGCCGCCTGGATGATGGCGCGGTGCTGCTCACGGCGCGCCTGCGCGCCGCGTTGCAACGTCTCAACCCCGATCTACCAACAGAAGCCCTTGAGGCTGCCATCGCAGAACTGACACGCGGGCGCGGAATGATGTCCCCGGTGGAGGCCAACCGCCAGGCCTACCACGTGCTCAAAGATGGCGTCAACGTGGAAGTCCTCGATCCCGTCACCTCCCAACGCGACGCCTACAAAGTGCAGGTCATCGATTGGCGCGACCCGGCCCACAACGATTTCCTGCTGGTGCAGCAGCTCTGGATTCAAGGCGAGCTGCACCGTCGCCGCCCCGACCTGGTGGGCTTCGTCAACGGCATCCCCCTGCTTTTCGGCGAACTCAAGGCCCACCATAAGCGCCTCCGCGACGCCTACGACAAAAACCTCAGCGATTACAAAGACACCATCCCTCACCTCTTCTGGTACACCGGCTTCATCGTCCTCGGCAACGGCAGCCAGGGCGTGTTGGGCAACCTCAGCGCGCCCTTCACCCACTTCAGCGCGTGGAAGAAAGTCAACGACGAACAGGAAAAGGGTATCATCGCCTGGGAAACCCTCGTGCGCGCCACCTGCGCCCCCGCCCGCCTGCTCGACCTGGTCGAAAACTACACGCTCTACCACGAAGCCACGGGTGGCCTGGAGAAAATCACCGCCAAGAATCACCAATACCTTGGCGTGGAAAACGTCATGGCGGCGCTGGTGCACATCCGGGAGAATCAGGGAAGACTCGGCGTCTTCTGGCACACGCAAGGCTCCGGCAAGAGCTTCTCGATGATCATGTTTGCCCAGAAGGTGCTGCGCACAGTTGGCGGACACTGGACCTTCGTCGTCGTCACCGACCGGCAAGACCTGGACACCCAGATTTACAAGAACTTCGCCCGCTGCGGCGCGACCATCGGCGACGAAAAACAGGTGCGCGCCCAGAACGGCGAACACCTCAAGCGGCTCCTGCGTGGCGACCAACGCTACATCTTCACCCTGATCCAGAAATTCCACACCCGCGATGGCGAGTTGTACCCCGTGCTCTCAGCGCGTAGCGACATCATCGTGATGACCGACGAGGCCCACCGCAGCCAGTACGCTGACCTGGCGATGAACATGCGCCGCGCCCTGCCCAACGCCGCCTTCATTGGCTTCACCGGCACACCGCTGATGGCCGACGAAATCGAACTCACCCGCGAAGTCTTCGGCGACTACGTCAGCGTCTACAACTTCAAGCAGTCGATGGAAGACGGCGCGACCGTCCCCCTCTACTACGAAAACCGCATCCCCGAATTGCAGCTCACCAACGCCGAACTCAACCGGGAAATGGAAAGCTTGCTGGAACAGGCCGTCGTGGACGATGAGAGTGAAGAAGCCCTGGCGCGCCAGTTCGTGCGCGAATACGAGCTGATCACCCGCGACGACCGCCTGGAGAAAATCGCCGAGGATTTGGTCGAGCACTTCGTCGGGCGCGGCTATCGCGGCAAGGCGATGGTGGTCTCTATCGACAAGCTCACCACCGTCAAAATGTACCACAAGGTGCAGAAGTACTGGCAGCGCAAGCTGGAAAGCCTGCGCGCCGAACTCGCCGCTCTTCCGGTTTATCCTCAGGTCAAGTTGAAAGGTCGAATCCCCCAACGTGGCCCGGCGGGACCGGGCCTGGCCGAACGCGCCGCCCTCGAAGACCTCATCGCTTACATGGAAAGCACGGATATGGCCGTCGTCATCTCCCAGGCGCAAAACGAAGTCTCCTTCTTTGCCAAGCACGGCTACGACATCAAACCGCACCGTGAGCGGGTGGTCAAGGAAGATCTCGACGAAAAGTTCAAGAAAGCCGCCGATCCTTTCCGCCTGGCCTTCGTCTGCGCGATGTGGCGCACCGGCTTCGACGCGCCGGCCTGCTCCACCATCTACCTCGACCGCCCGATGCGCAACCACACCCTGATGCAGACCATCGCCCGCGCCAATCGCGTCTTCGGCGAGAAGGTCAACGGCCTCATCGTGGACTACATCGGCATCTTCCGCGAATTGCAGGAAGCGCTCGCCATCTACGCCACCGGCAAAGGGGCGGAGGTGGGCGAGTATCCCATCAAAGACAAAGCGGCTCTGGTAGATGACCTGCGCGCCGCCCTGGACGACGTCGCGGAGTTCTGCGCCGAACGCGGCGCCAACCTGGACGCGCTCCTGGCGCGCAGCCAAAACGTCTTTGCGCACATCGCGGCGATTGATACCGCAGTCAACGTCCTGGTGGATGCGCAAACGGAGGAAGCCGCCGACGATGCTGTGGAGCAGATCATCGTCAACGACGACCTCAAATTGCGCTTCCTCAACCTGGTCGCAGGCGTGGACCGGCTCTACTGCGCCATCCTGCCCGACCCGTGCGCGGCGGAATTCTCCGCCCGGCGCCGGCTGCTGCTCTTCCTGGCGCAAAAAATCCGCAACCTGGGGCCGGACGTGGCGCTCCCCGACGTCGAAAATGCCGTAACGACGTTGTTGGATGACTCTATCGTGGCGCGGGATTACGTTATCCGGGCGGACGCGCCGCATTTCGACCTGAGCAAAGTGGACTTCGATGCCCTCAAACAGCGCTTCGCGGAAGGACGTCAGCACACCGAGGCCGAGAAACTGCGCGGGACGGTCAATGCCCTGTTGCAGCGGCTGGTGCGCCGCAATCGTCGCCGCGTCAACTACCAGGAGGAATTCCAGCGCCTGATTGACGCCTACAACGGCGGTTCGGCCAACGTGGAGACCTTCTTCCAGGAATTGGTCGCTCTGGCGCAGCAGCTCAACGCCGAAGAACAGCGCCACGTCCGCGAGAACCTCAGCGAGGAAGAACTGGCCATCTTCGACATCCTCACCCGTCCCGGCCCGGAGCTGAGCGAAGTCGAGCGGAAGGCCGTCAAACAAATCGCTCGCGACCTGCTGGAAACCCTCAAGCGTGAGAAACTCGTCCTCGATTGGCGCAAGCGCCAGCAGTACCGTGCGGCCGTGCGGCTGATGATCGGGGACATCCTCTTTGACCGCTTGCCGGAGCGCTATACCTCAGAATTGTGCGACCAGAAGCGGGATGATGTGTATACCCACATCTACGATAACTATGCTGGGGCAGAGCAGAGCATCTATGCGACGGCATAAGCAGCCTCATTCACCCACAACACATCTACATCCTGGCAGATGAGAGAGCCTGGTGCCTACCCACACCGCCACCATCCGCACCATCGACCGCGCCCCCTCACCCTCGCCCACACACAACAAAAAGCGCCCCCGCTCCAAGCGGGGGCGCTCGCAGACGCAACTCCCGCAAAGCGCGCGCTGCACGCCGGTCGCCCCAACGGAACTGTTCCATAACGGCGCGCATTGTACGATTGTATACAGCCAAAATTGGGATAATATCTATCGATGCTCTGGACTCTGGATGGAAGAAGCGAAATACTAGAAAAAGCGTTCTTGTTTTGAAAGGAAGCGGAGATTGATATGGAAAACCAAGAGAAGATCAAGTCCCTTGTCCAACAAATGACCCTCGCCGAAAAGGCTTCGCTGTGTTCGGGGAAGGATTTCTGGCACCTGAAAGGCATCGAACGTCTGGGGATCCCCTCGATCATGGTCACGGACGGCCCGCACGGACTGCGCAAGCAGGCCGGGCAAGCCGATCACGTTGGGTTGCATGAGAGCGTCCCGGCGACGTGTTTCCCCACCGCCTCCGCCTTGGCCGCCACCTGGAACCGCGACCTGGTTTATCAGGTGGGGCAAGCGCTAGGCGAAGAATGTCGCCAGGGAAAAGTCGGCGTGATCCTGGGGCCGGGGGCCAATATCAAACGCTCGCCCTTGTGCGGTCGCAACTTCGAGTATTTCTCCGAGGACCCCTACCTGACCGGTGAAATCGCCAAAAGCCACATCGACGGCGTGCAAAGCCAGGGCGTCGGCACTTCGATGAAGCATTATGCCGTCAACAATCAGGAATACCGCCGCATGACGATCGACGCCGTGGTGGATGAGCGCGCGTTGCGTGAGATTTATCTGCCCGGCTATGAGATCGCCGTCAAAGGCGCGCAGCCCTGGACGGTGATGTGCGCTTACAACAAAATCAACGGCGTCTACGCCTGCGAAAACGGTACTCTGATGACCGACATCCTCAAGGACGAATGGGGGCATGAAGGGCTGGTCGTCACCGATTGGGGCGCGATGAACGAGCGCGTGGCGGCGTTGCAAGCCGGCGTCGAACTCGAAATGCCGGGCACGAAGAACGGCAATGACGTCAAAATCGTGGCCGCGGTCGAGGCCGGGAAATTGGATGAGGCTGTGTTGGATCGCGCCGTCGAACGGATTTTGACGTTGATCTTCAAAGCTGACGCCACTCTGAGCCAGGATTTTGTCTGCGACATGGAGGCGCATCATGCCCTGGCGCGCCGCGTGGCCGCCGAGGGCGCTGTGCTGCTCAAGAACGACGGCGACATTTTGCCCTTGCAGAAGACAACCCGCTGTGCCCTGATTGGCCGTTTTGCCAAAGTCCCGCGCTACCAGGGTGCAGGCAGCTCACTGATGAATCCCACCCGGCTCGACAACCTGCACGATGAGATGCTCAAGCTTCTCGGTATGGACAGTTTCCCCTACGCGCCCGGCTATACGGAAAAGGGCGACCAGGCGGATGATACGCTGATCCAAGAAGCGCTGGCCGTAGCACAACAGGCGGAGGTGGTCATCATTTGCGCTGGTCTGACCGACCTGTACGAAACCGAAGGCGTGGACCGTATGCACATGAAGCTGCCACCCGGCCACGACGCCCTCATCCGGCGGATCGCCGCCGCGCACCCCAACGTCGTGGTCGTGTTGAGCAACGGTTCGCCCGTCGAGATGCCGTGGGCCGGAGACGTGCCCTGCATCCTGGAAGGCTACCTGGGCGGGCAGGCCGGCGCGGGCGGGATCGCCGACATTTTGTTTGGGGAGATCAATCCGAGCGGCAAGCTGGCCGAGACCTTCCCCCTCAAGCTGGAAGACACTCCCGCGTACCGCACCTTCTCCGGCGGGCCGGCGACGGTCGAATACCGCGAAAGCCTCTACGTGGGCTATCGTTATTACGATACCGTCGGGCAGCCCGTGTTGTTCCCCTTTGGGCACGGGTTGAGCTACACCCGTTTCGCATACCGCGATTTGGCACTGAGCCAGCCCAAAGGTGAGGCCCTCACCGTCACGTTCAAGGTCAAAAACGTTGGCAAAGTGACAGGCCAGGAGGTTGTCCAGCTCTACGTGCGGGACGTGGCATCCACGGCCTTCCGCCCCGCGAAGGAACTCAAAGCGTTCGCCAAAGTCGATTTGCAGCCCGGAGAAGAAACCGAGGTGACGCTCGACTTGGACCGCCGCGCCTTTGCCTGGTACGACCCGCAGCTCAAGGAGTGGCGCGTCGAGGCCGGGACATTCGAAATCCTGGTGGGCGCTTCATCGCAGGATATCCGCCTCAGCGCCGCTATTGAGATGCCGGGTGCGCAACCTGTCGCCGAGCGGGTCGAGCCTGATGTCTACCACGCCTTCCCCAAAGGCGCGGCCGTCAGCCAGAAGGACTTCGAGGCGCTGCTGGGGCGCGCCGTCCCGCCCAACCAGGAGGCGCGCAAAGGCCAGTACACCTTCAACACGCCCATCGGCGATATGCGCGAGTCGTTCATCGGCCGGCAGTTCGCCGGTATGATAAAAAAGCAACTGCACAAGATGATCGAGGGAAAAGAGGACACGCCCATGGCGTTGCTGATGGAAGCCACGTCTCGTGAAATGCCGTTGCGGGGGATGCTGATGGGTGACACCCCCCTCAACCGCGAGATGCTGGAGGCGTTGCTGCTCATGATGAACGGCCGGTTTTTCAAGGGCCTGTTCGCTGTCGTGCATGCTATCTTGAAGAAGTAAACAAGTCGAGGGGCACTGCGCGGACAAGTTATCGGTATTCCTCGCCGCTCAACAAACACGGCGCGCCGCAAGTGGCGCGCCGTGTTTGTTACAGTCGGGGCGAGAGGATTTGAACCTCCGGCCTCACGGACCCAAACCGTGCGCGCTAACCAAACTGCGCTACGCCCCGAACACTTGAGTTATACTCGATTTGGCGCTTTCGTCAAGGCCGGTTTCACCTATCAAGGCACCCACGAGAGCCGTTGGTTCTCCCAGCCCGGCAGTGAGGGACCGAGATCGAGGATGCGCTGCACGTTTTGACCGTCCAGTTGCATCACATAGATGGCCCAGTTGCCATCGCGGTTGCTTATAAAGCCCAACCGTCCGCCGTCGGGTGACCAGACCGGCAACCCTTCATCTGAGGCATCGAACGTTAGTTGCGCTACGCCGCCATCTGGACTGAGCAGGATGATGTCCCAGTTGCCGGTGACATTGGTCATGTAGGCCAGCATGTTGCCAGCCGGCGCCCAACTGATCGCGCTGTCGTTTTCGCTGCCGGTGAGCCGCGCACCAGGTTGGTCATCGTCGGGATTGTCGAGGATGATGCCGCACAACCCGGAAGCGTCGCAACCGGTGTAGGCGAGCAAGCCCGATGCACTCCAGGCGGGCGCCCATCCTGCTGCGAGGCGGCGCGGTTCGCCAGTACCGTCGGTGTTGGCGATATAGATCGCCCACTCACCCGCGGTGGAGGCGGCATAGGCCACGCGGCGACTATCGGGCGAAAGCGTGGGCCAGGCCTGTCCCGATGCCGGGAGCAGTTGCAGCGGAATTCCTTCTTCTGGCAGCACCATCTTGACTCCGCCAGCAGCCCGGTCGCGGTAGGCCATCCGGCCTGTGCCCAATTCCCACCAGGGCTGGTCGGCGCCGATGGCAGCGCGTAGGATACGGCCGTCAGCGTAAAGCGCGTAAAGGTCATAGCCGCCGGTGGTGCTGTTATAGACGGGATAGGCAAGCCGTCCGTATGTAAAGCCGGGGATAGGCTGTGGGGTCAGATGCGGCATCATCCCATCCAGGGGCGTCGGCGTGGCGATGAGACATATTTGCGCTGCGTCCGCACGCTTTTGATCGATGGTGGGATCGGCGTATAGGCGCTGCGCTTGCGCATACTGCATCTCCGCCGGACACATCTCGCCTTGTGCGGCGAAGTAATCGGCGTAGGCCAGGTAGGCCCGGTAGACGCGCTGCGCTACGTCCTTGTAGCCGGGATTGGTGGCGTAAAGTGCTTCGAAACGCTCGATGCACAATTCCCAGTCCACGCCCCAATAGTTGAGTGCGTCCAGGTAGCGCGCCGCGAGGTTGCGCTGATTGACCGCGTCCGCATCCAGTGGGCGCAGGGCGATGGCCTGATCCAGATAGGAGATGCCCACCTCGAGCGCTTCCTCTTCCAGGAACGCGATTCCGGCGTTGTACAGGCTGGTGAAGAGCATCTCTTCGACAGCGTTGGGTTCGTAGTCGGGGTCGAGTGCGCGCAGTTGGGTCAGCGTGCGCGCCGTCGCCACCCAATCGTTGGCGTTGAACGTGGCGCGGGCCTGGTCGAGGAGTTGTTCCGCCAGCGAGATGACGGCTTCGAGGGTGGGGGTGGGCTTGAATGCCAGACGTGCCCGGGCTTCGGTGAGGCCTTGTTCGGCCAGGGCGTGCTGTGGATCGAGTTGCAGCACGTACTGGAATTCCGCCGCAGCGCGCTCGAAACGCCCTTCATTGAGCGCCACCAGCCCGGCGTTGTAGTGTTCTTGTACCACGTTCTGCCGCGCTGATTGCCGGTCGCGCTCACCGTAGTATAGTCCGGCATACGCCGCTGCCGCCATAGTACCGATGAAAAACGCCAGGGCAAGCAGGATGATAAGCAATCGTTTCCATAGATTGGGAGTGAAGCGCAGATTGAGGCGTGATTTTTCTTGCGGTGTAGGTTGTGGTGTCGCCTGTTTCACGCGCGGCGGCGTTTCGGGTCTCACAGGGCGGGGCGATGGTTGTTGCTCGCGTTTTTCAAGATGCGGCAGGGCGGGTAGTGTGAAACGCAGCGGCTTACGTCGACCGGGTTTCTTTTCTGGGATCAACGTGAAACCACAGTTGGGACACAATAGTCCTACCGGTTCGGGTAGCTCGTAGCCACAGTTTTTACAGTGTGCCATACCTTAAGACTTAATCCCAGCGGAATTCTTCGAGAGATGACCCGCCGATGAACTCTCGCAGCAGGGAGTTTTCCGGCACTTGCGCCGTCTCCACCGGCAGGAACCATTGCAGGAACGTGAGTAGCCGCTTCGCCTCGACCCATTGCCGTGAATCGCGCTCTACCTGGAGCAGCAGCGGTTCGGCGAGTGGTTTGAGCACCGAAAGTTCGTAGACCAGTGCCGAATTGAACATCACATCGGCATTTTCCTGATAGGGGAAGATGTGGCGTTTTTCGCCCCGGCGCACGCTTTCCCAGCGGGCGATGGTTTCCGTTGCACTGTAACCGCGCGTGCGCGCGTCGCGAGTGATACGCCGGATCAAACGGGTGTCGGTCGTCGGCACGCGGTTGTGGCGATCCAGGTTAAGCTGTGTCAGCGCCGAGACGTAGACGCGGTACAACGTCTCCGGCGGGAGCGCGTACACCAGTTTTGGGTTCAAGCCGTGGATGCCTTCCACGATAATGATACATTTTGCGTCGCGGCCAGAACGCAACTGCACGGTGCGCCCCGGTTCGCGTTGCCCGGTGAAGAAGTTGAAATTGGGCAGTTGCACGGCGTCGCCTTGCAAAAGCGCCTGCAAGTTGGCGTTGAAGAGATCCAGGTCTACGGCTTCGAGGGCTTCGAAATCGTAATCGCCGTTCTCGTCGCGGGGGGTGTTCTCGCGGTTGACGAAGTAACCGTCCAATTCCAACGCAAACGGGTGCAGGCCATGGGCCAGCAGTTGCACGCCTAATCGTTTTGCAAAGGTGGTCTTCCCCGAAGAGGAAGGCCCGGCCACCAATACGACCCGCACGTGCTGGCGGCGTTCCCAAATCTGCTGCGTGATATCGGCGATGCGTTGCTCGTGCAGCGCCTCGGAGACCAGAATCGTGGTGCGCAATTCCTTGCGGGCGATGATGGCATTCAATTCACCGACACTCTTTGCACCGAGCAAGCGCAGCCACCGGCCATAGTCACGGAAAACAGAGAGCAGTTGCGGATCTCTTTGCACCGGTTGCAGTTCTCTAGGTTGGTGCCGCCGCGGAAATTGCAGGATAAAACCATCTTCCCAGGGCAGCAGCCCGAAATATTGCAGATAACCGGTGGAGGGCACCATGTAGCCGTGGAAATAATCCTGGTATTCGTCGAGGATGTACCATTGGAGGTAGTCCTTTTTGTTACGTTCCCGTCCCTGGAACAGTTGGACTTTGTCCAGTTCGTTGCGGCTTTGGAAGATACTCAGCGCCTCTTCCAGCGGGATGCTGGTGCGCGCGATGGGAATGTCGGCGGCGACCATGCGCTGCATCTCCGCAGCAATGGCCTCCAGCTCGTCAGGCGTGAGTGGCTCGCGGTTGCGCACCTCGCAGAAATATCCACCAAACGGCAGCGAGTGATCGAAGAAGATTTCCACACCGGGCAAAACCTTTCGTGCTGCCGTCATCATCAAAAAAGAAAGTGAGCGCCGGTAAATGCGCACTCCATCGGAGTGCGCCAGGTCGATCGGCTCCACGTCGCAATCGCGTTTCACGGCATAGGTCAATTCCCGCAGTTGTCCGTTCACCAGCGCGGCGATGAGCGGTGCCTCTGGTTCGGGAAACGCGGCCTTGAGAAACATCCCAACCGTTGTGCCCACCGGTCCTTCGAAGGTGCGTTTGTCGGGCAACGTTACGCACACGTTGGTACGCGGCTGTGCTGGTCTCACCTCTGTTTCAGCCATAACATCTCCCATAGGATTACCTCTCACTATGACGCTTTACCGAGCGTGAGTATACCGGTTTCGGGCATTTTGTAAAGGTGTGACGCCTCGGGAGTAGTTTTTGCCAGGATTTTCTCCTAAATTTTCAGAAAAACCCTTGAAAAACTGCCCTTATTGTGCTATTATATGGCCTAGTTTAGGGAGTCTTACACAGCGAGCAAAAATGTATCCAGATAGCGAAATCCTTTTTCCACCTCGTTGCATTCAACAGTTGCGTGATCTTCGCGGCCCTCAGTGGCAGCATTTAATCGAACGGGTGGCGTTTTTGCCACATCATCATGAGGAAGTGCTCGCTTTTGGCTTGATGATGATCAAGCTGGGCAGCTGTCTGACTTGCGACCTCGACAGTTATCGCGCTTCGTTGGGATGCTGTACCTGTGCCCGGCGCACGGTCAGCGGCTTCAAAGGGGATGATGACGCTTTGCTCGAGCTTTATGAGCGTTCGCTCGCAGATGTGCAAGCTTACCTCAGCAGAGAACAGCCGCTCTCGGTCGCGCTGTTGCTTGGAGAAAAAGCGCCGCCCCCCACAGACCACCAATCTCTGTGATCTATGGTTCGCCGACTTTGGCCCATTCTGGTGCTGCTGCTCGCTGTATTGGCGAGCGTGGTGTGGCTGTTCCCCGATCCGTGCGCGCATTTGTTCTCCATCACCGGTGAGGAGCGTTTGATCCCCCAGGCGCGTGGTCTGGTGCAGTGGGCTTTCCGCTGGACCCGTCCGTTGCCCCGCACGGCAGATGATGTCGCCGTCGCTCACACCGACCTACCGCCGTTTGGGGTGAATACTTTCCTGGAACAGGAAGTCGAGCCGGAAAAACGCGCCCAGACGCTCCAGATGATTGCCGATGCCGGCTTCCACTGGATCCGCCAGTCGTTCCCCTGGTATGATATCGAAATCCACGGCAAGGGCGATTTCGAAGATCGCCGCCACGAGCCGTATCGCCCGGCGTGGGACAAGTACGACAATATCGTCGAATTGACCGAACAGCACGGCCTGGCGATCATCGCTCGCTTGGAAGCGCCGCCGGAGTGGAGCCGCTATGATGGCAACGCGCGCGGCGCGTTCGGCCCACCGGACGACATCGCGGACTACGGCGACTACGTCACCGCTGTGGCGCAACGCTATCGCAGGCGCATCCGTTTCTACCAGATCTGGAACGAGCCGAACATCTACCCTGAATGGGGCAACCAACCAGTCGATCCCGAGGCGTACACGGCGCTGCTATGCCTGGCTTACGCCCGTATCAAGGCCGTCGATCCGCAGGCTGTCATCATCAGCGGCGCGATGGCCCCCACGGCGGAACTCGGCACGTGGAATCCCGCCTACGCGGGCAACAACTTGATGGATGTGGTCTTCTTGCAGCGGATGTACGACGCGGGTGCAGGAGCGTGTTTCGACGTGATGGCGGTCAACGACTACATGCTCTGGTCCGGCCCCACCGATCGCCGGATGCGGCCCACGCAGAATCAGGTCAACTTCTCGCGTCCGCTGTGGGTGCGCGATGTGATGGTCGCCAACGGTGACGCTCACAAGCCCATCTGGATCAGCGAGATGAACAGCAATGCCGTGCCGGAAGGCATCGAGGCACGGTATGGCCGGGTGACACTGGAGCAACAGGCGCGTTACGCCCCACTGGCTTACGAGCGGATTCAGCGCGAATGGCCGTGGGCCGGCGTGACGACCGTGTGGTTTTTCAAGCGCGCGTCCGATGCGGAGCGCGACCAGCCAATGTACTACTTCCGCATAGTGGAGCCGGATTTCACGCCGCTGCCCATTTACGAGAGTCTGTCCACGTACCTCAACACATTGGAGCCGACACTCTACGCAGGCAACCACCAGGAGACGAGCTGGCAACTGCGCTACGCAGGCGTGTGGGAAGATGTCGCCGATCCTGCCGCCGTGCTCGGTCAGGTTCGCGCCACGACAACGCCCGCTGCAACCGTCACTTTCACCTGGGAGGGCCGCGCGCTTACGTTGACGCCCGGCCCGGATGGGGGCGCGGTGCGCGTCACCGACGACACAGGCCGCAGCCGCGAGCTGTCCCTGGACGGTGCGCCGGTCGTTCTCTCACAGCATCTGCGCGCGCAACGCGAAACTCTCACCCTCACTGCCCTTGCGGGAACCGTCAGCCTCGACGCATTGTTGATCCGCTAATATCTCCTTGATGTGGCAAACCCCACTTCTGTGGTATTATAGAGAGTATGGGTTACGAGTTACCGCCTTCGCAATTCGTAACTCGCCATTCACTGATCGGAGGGAACCATGTCCAAATTCACCACGTGTATGAACGCCAGGCCGATTCTGGTTGCCGACGGCGCGATGGGCACGATGCTGCACAAAGCCGGCCTGCTCTTGGGTATAGCCCCAGAACGCTGGAATCTCGAAAATCCCGATGCCGTGCGCGCGGTATACAAAGCCTATTTCGAGGCTGGTGCGGACTTGATTTTGACCAATACGTTTGGCGGCACGCCTGCGCGTCTGGAACGGGACAACCTGCATGACCAGGTTCACGCAATCAACCTGGCGGCGGCGCAACTGGCCCGCGAGGTCGTTGGTGACGGCGCGTTGGTCATGGGCGACATCGGCCCAACGGGGCAGATTCTGGAGCCGCTAGGGGCGCTGCCCTACGCCGAGGCTGTCAGTGGGTTTGCGG
This sequence comes from Chloroflexota bacterium, assembly GCA_022707725.1. GTDB lineage: Bacteria > Chloroflexota > Anaerolineae > B4-G1 > SLSP01 > DSWT01. The sequence goes on from JAKJAB010000015.1 coordinate 18,125, forward strand.
CTCAGGCTGCGGCGTTGGCCGAGGGCGGCGCCGACGCGGTCCTCATCGAAACGATGAGCGATCTGGGTGAGGCGATCGCGGCTATCGAGGGAACGCGGCAAGTGACTGATTTGCCGATCCTGGTGACAATGAGTTTCGATACGAAGGGCCGCACGATGATGGGCGTCAAGCCGGAGAAGGCCGCGCAAACGTTGTGGGGGATGGGCGTCGCCGTCATCGGTGCGAACTGCGGGCGCACGTTGAGCGAGACGTTGACCGCCATCGTCAAGATGCGCGCCGCCGTACCCGAGGCGGTCCTGATGGCGAAGCCTAATGCTGGCCTGCCACATGCTGAGGGCGGCGAGCTGGTCTACGAGGTCACGCCGGAAATTATGGCCGATTATGCGCGGCGATTCGTGGCTGAGGCTGGCGTCAAAATCTTTGGGGGGTGCTGCGGCAGCACACCGGAGCATATTCGCGCGGTGGCGGCGGCGTTGAAAACTTCTTGAATGACCGCTCAAGACGCATTTCCAAAATGCGTCCTGATTTTGCGGTTATTTTGTTGTTCTCTTGCAGCCGTCGTGCATCGTGCTATAATGAAGATGATTATTTCTCTAATCCCAAAAAGGAGGTCACACGATGCGTTACGAAATTCACGGGACCGTGCTCCCCACACTGGAAGTCTATTTGAGCAATGGCGAGTCGATGTACACCGAGTCCGGCGGCATGGCCTGGATGAAGGGCAACATCGAGATGACGACCAACACCAAGGGTGGCCTGATGAAGGGCCTGGGCCGCGCGCTGGCCGGCGAGTCGCTCTTTATGACGACGTACACCAGCCACGATCCCGAAGCGTTGATTGTCTTTACGCCGGAAGCGCCCGGTCACATCATCGACGTAAGACTCGAGGCCGGACAAAGCCTCATCTGCCAGAAAGATGCGTTCATGTGCGCTCAGGACTCGGTCGATATGAAGATGCACTTCCGCAAGAAACTCGGTGCGGGCTTCTTTGGCGGCGAGGGCTTCATCCTGCAGCAGATCACCGGCCCGGGTTTCGCATTCCTGGAAATCCCCGGCGAGGTGCGCGAGTATTCGCTGCAAGCCGGTGAAATGATGAAGGTGGACCCCGGCCATATTGCCTGTTTCGAACCGACCGTCCACTATGACATTACGACGGTCAAGGGTCTCACCAACGTGTTGTTTGGCGGCGAGGGATTGTTCCTTGCCACACTAACCGGCCCTGGCAGAATTTGGCTGCAAAGCCTGCCACTCTCCAACCTGGCCGCCAAGCTGGCGAAGTATATGCCCGTCAAGAGCGGGTAGCCTGCTCAGACCAGCGAAGAACCTTTTACAGGTGCAACGCACTGCGTTGACGTTCGTTGTGTCAGTGCGTTGCACCTTTTTGACAAGGCGTCGTTTGCGGCGCCGGTATGCACTTTAAAATTTTCGACCTGGGGGCAGCCCTTTCGTATTCGAACGGACTCCCCGTCTGTTATCGCCAACTCTTTTATTTTTGATTATCGTTGGGGATGACGGACATTCAGCAGCCGATAAGGAGTAGAACTTATGGTTAAGATTATTGGTGACACCACCTCCGGTTTACCGGAAACGTATGCCAAGCAGCACGACATTTCCATTATTCCCCAGGTTATCAATATTGACGGCGTGTCCTATCTGGAAGGCGTTGATATCGATTACCCTACCTTTCTGACACGGTTGGCCGCAGCCCGGGAGCTTCCCAAGACGACCGCGCCGTACCCGGAATTCTTCGTCGAAGCCTTTCGACGTTTTGCGCCCAGCAAAGAGCCGATTCTGTGTATCTTGCCTTCTGGCATCGTCAGTGGAACTGTGCGCTCAGTCACGGTGGCCCAGCAGATAGCCAGCGAACAAGGGCTGACCGATCTGGATGTCAGGATCATCGACACGCAGCTCATTGCCAGCCCCGTAGCGACGCTGCTCAGGCTGGCGGCCGTATGGGCCGCGGCGGGCGTGGAGGTCGACACCATCGAAGCACGCGTGCGGGCTATGGCGCAGCGCGGCAGGATTTACTTCTCCGTCGAGACGTTGAAGTATTTGGCGATGGGCGGGCGTATCGGCGGCGCAGCCGCTCTGGTCGGCAGCGCGCTTCAGGTCAAACCCGTGCTGACGTTCAAGGACGGCCAGGTCGAGGCTTTCGAGAAGATCCGCACCCACAAACGCGCTGTGGATCGCCTCAAGGAACTGGTCATGACACAGATCTCCCAGAGCGGCGATGGGTTCTTGAGCATTATGCACGCCAATGTCGCAGATAAGGCGCAGGAATTGGCCGATGAAATGCGTGCCAGGTTAGGTATCGCTGAGGTCCTGATTCTGGCGGTGCCGCCGGTGATTGTCACACATGGCGGGGCGGGTGTATTGGGC
>JAKJAB010000160.1:0-2543 GCA_022707725.1 Chloroflexota bacterium
GACCAGCCCGCCACACAGCAGCTTGTAGGAATCCAGCACTTTCTTCGGAATGCCCGGATAGTCGTCCTTGACCGCCAGCGAGTAGGTGATCTCGCTGCCGTGTTCGTGGAAGACCGCGCCGCCGCCGGTGAGCCGGCGGATCACGTCCACGCCCTGCTCACGACACACATCCAGGTCCACTTCCTGCTCGATGCCCTGGAAGTAGCCGATGGACACCGCCGACGGCTTCCAGCCGTAAAAGCGCAGCGTGCTCGGCGATGCGCCCGCCACCACGCAGCGCAAAATCGCCTCATCCAGCGCCATATTGTCGAACGCGCTCATGTCGCCGGTCAGCAACAACCGCCATTCTTGTGCAGCCATAACCCCTCCTTCTATCTCAACGGATTGAACGGATTTCAACGGATTTCTTTCCGTTTAATCCGTTCAATCCGTTGAGGAAATTCTGAGATAACGCCACAACGCTTCGCGGGCGGCGGATTTTTCGGCGGGGGTGAGGGGGGCGGGATGGTTGTAGCGCGCGCCGCCGGGCCGCTCGTTGTACATCGGGCGGTTGCAGTGGGGACAGCCGCTCGTGCGGAAGGGCGTCCCGGCTTCGATTGCACACTCCGACACCGCCGGATCGACGTTGATGTCCACGAGCTTGCCGTCTGCGAAAGTCATGTCATCCACCCGCGCCTGGTTGTAGGCGATCAGGTAACGGGCAAGTTGCAGGGCGCGGTAGCGTTCCAATGGCGGCGGGGATAAATCCAATTGCGTCCCCCGCACCGGCGTGAAGGCGAACAGTGCGATGCCGCACCCCTTGTCGTGGAACGTCTGGAACGCCTGCACCAGCTCTTTGTCGGTCTCGCCCAACCCGGCGATAAGATGCACCGAGCCGGCGCCGAAGACCTCGATCGTCTCATCGATAAACTGCATATAGCGATGCCAGCTAAAGCCGGGCTTCATCTCTGCGAACAACGTCTCGGTCGCGCAATCCAGGCCCACGCCCACGCGCTCCACCCTGGCCTCCTTCAGCGCGATCAGCCAATCTTTGTCCACCGGGTTCATGCAAATCGAGAGCGGCGCGTCGGAAGCGGCTTTGAGTTGCCGCGCGGTCGCCAGGAGATCATCCAGCAAGTCGGGATACAGCAACGTCTGAATACACACCCGCCGGATGCCATTGTCCGCCTGAAGGCTGTCGAGCACGGCCGGCAGCTCGAATTCAGGCCAGATGACGCGCGACAACAATTGGCGATCCGCGTCGCTGCGGCGGGCCTGCGTGCAGAAGCGACACGCCCCCAGGCACGTCTCGCCGAGCAGCGTGTAGACCGTCGTGGGCGCAGCCTCCATCTTCGCCGCGCGCAGTCCCAGGCTCACCGCGGAGCCGATGCTGAGTCGAATGTGCATAGTCAATGGCCGCCTTTCATCGTATAATTACACTGCCTATATTAGCTGAATGTAGGTGAGATGCAACTGTCGGGAATTGAAAAGGGAGTGATTGGAGGAATCGTATGCCCAAACCGATCGTCATTATTGGAAGCTCGAATGTAGATTTTATCATGAAAGTGGATCACCTGCCCGCGCGGGATGAGACCGTGACCGACGCGGTTTTCATGCAAACCTTCGGCGGCAAGGGCGCGAATCAGGCCGTGGCTGCCGGGCGCGCGGGGGGCGACGTGATTTTCGTGAATTGCGTCGGCGATGACCCCTACGCCGAGCGGATGCTCGCTGGATTCCGCGAGAGCGGCGTTGACACGGACTACATCATCCGCGAGACGGGCATTTCCAGCGGCGCGGCCCTGGTGATGATCGGCGAGGGCGGGCACAACTACCTTTCGGTGTCGCCGGGCGCAAACGGCCTGCTCACACCGGAGCGCGTGGACGCCGTGCGCGACCTCATCGCGGACGCTGCCTACGTGCTGATGCAGTTCGAAATTCCACCCGCGTCGATTGCTCGCGCGCTGGACATCGCCGCCGAGGTGGGCACGCCCGTCGTCTGGAACTACGCTCCGGCTAATCCATTCGACATCACGCAGCTCGACAAGGTCGATATCGTGGTCGCCAACGAGCCGGAAGCCACAACCCTGACCGGCATTCAGGTCACCGACATCACCTCTGCGCGGACGGCAGCGCAGAGACTGCGCGAACTCGGCGCGCGGACAGCGATCATCACCCTGGGTGAAGCGGGATCGGTCGTGGCGACGGACGAAGACGCGGCGCACATCCCTGCCTTCCCCGTCGAGCCGCTCGACACCACCGCCGCCGGCGACACTTACTGCGGCTGCCTCGTCGTCGCCCTGGCGGAAGGGCAAAGCCTGGCGGAGGCCGTGCGCTTCGCCAGCGCAGGCGGCGCGTTGTGCGTCCAGCGCATGGGTGCGCAGCCTTCGATTCCCTGGCGGGACGAAATAGAGGCGTTTTTGCTCGCGCATTTGTGATATCAATGAAGCTATCCTTTTGGGAACGGAGGATTTTCTGCCAACGGCGACCGCACAGACGGGCCCCATTAGCGCAACTGGACTACCAGGATGAATTGGAGCAGGCGCGCCGGATATTTCCTACAGTGG
>JAKJAB010000160.1:2622-7572 GCA_022707725.1 Chloroflexota bacterium
ATCTGCTGCCCGCGCAAGTACCCCACCGTGGTGATCCCCCACGCCTCGGCCAACTCGACCGCTGTTGAGGTGACCGCGCGCAAGGTCGCCGCAATCGGAACGCGCATCCGCGCCGCTTTGCTGATCATCTCAGAGGAGAGCCGGCCAGTCGTTAGCAGGATGTGGCCTTCTGTAGAACGTACCCCTAGCAGGCACGCGCCCAGGAGTTTGTCGAGTGTGTTATGTCGGCCCACATCGGTCATCGTCGCCACAACTTCGCCGCTGGGTGAGAAGAGCACACTGGTATGGACGCCGTGACTGTGCGGGTTGTTCGCGGTGGCATCCTGCAACAGGCGCGCCATATCGAGCAACTGGGCCGGCGGCAGCGGCGTCAGCTCGATGGGCAATGGTTCCGCCGGAGCGTACAAATCACCCAAGACCACACCACGCCCGCAGCCGGACGTGTGCAAGACGTTGGGGTTCGCCAGACGCGCTTCGACAAGCGGAGTTCGGTCGGCGGCAAGCCACACATCCGCGCAACTGCCTCCTCCAGAAAAGTACAACGTCGCCATATCCGCAGGCGTCTCGATGATGCCCGAATAGGAGAGGAAACCCACCACCAGCGCCTCACGCGCGCCCGGCGAAGCCATCAACCGCGTCAGCAACTGGCCATTGACGTAGATGCAAAATTCTTCTTCGGCAGGTAATGTATAATTTTCGATGTCGACATCGCCGCGCCGCCAGACATACACTGGATATTCAGGATGGATATTCATAGCAAAACCATTATACTTATGCCCGCAGACAAAACAACTCTGAACTTGTCCAAATGCGATAATCGGGTAATATTATAGACGATTTTTTTAGATATGAGGATCGACCATGCATGAATTACCCGTCACCGAAGACATCCTGCGGATCGTCGCCGACCACGCGCAAAAGGCCGGCGCGACGCGCGTCACGCACATCAACCTGGTCATCGGTGAACTGACGAGCTTCATCGACGATTCGATCCAGTTCTACTTCGAGATGCTCTCCCCTGGCACACCGGCCGAGGGCGCAACGTTGCGCTTTCAGCGAGTCAAAACCCGCTTTCGCTGCCGTCAGTGCACGCGCGAGTTCGAGCCGGAGGGCCGCAACTGGACATGCCCGGCGTGCGGCGCGCTCGGCGGCGACGTGATCGCCGGCAAAGAATTCTATGTCGAAAGCATCGAGGTGACGTAATCGGTAATCCGTAACTGGTAATCAGTAATTCGGATCAGCACTGATTACAAATTCCCGATTACCAATCCCCAATTACCATTTCGAGAAGGAGGCAATGATGTCAGAACAAGGTACACCAGGTCGCATACCGGTTGTGGAAAAGCTATTGACGGCCAATGAACAGGTGGCGGCAGACAACCGCGACTACTTTGCGGCGCGACACGTCACGGTCATCAACATTATGGCGTCGCCGGGCGCAGGGAAAACCACGCTGTTGCTGGCGACCATCGAGGCATTGCCGGAGCGCCGCATCGGCGTGATCGAAGGCGATGTGGCCTCGCAGATCGACGCCGAGAAGATCGCCGAGACGGGCGCGCCTGTCGTGCAGATCAATACCGGCGGCGCGTGCCACCTCGACGCGCCGATGATTCGCCGCGCGCTGCCCGCCCTCCCCCTCGACGACCTCGAAATGGTGTTCGTCGAGAACGTCGGCAACCTCATCTGCCCGGTCTCGTTCGATCTGGGACAGAGTTACAACGTGGCGCTCCTCAGCATCCCGGAAGGCGACGACAAGCCCTACAAATACCCGGGGATTTTCGAAGCGGTAGACCTGGTCATCGTCACAAAATGGGATTTACACCCTTATTTGGACTTCGATCTTGATCGGTTCACCGAATTAGTGCACGGCCTCAATCCTGACGCGCCGGTGCTCTGCCTTTCCGCCAAAACCGGCGAAGGGCTGCGCGACTGGCTGCACTGGCTGGAAGCGCGCCTGGGATAAGGATTGTCTCAACGGATTCAACGGAATGTAACGGATTATTTTCCGTTGAATCCGTTTGATCCGTTGAGGCTTTCTGTAAGGCGCAGGAAATGGTTGCTTATCACATCGCCGTGACGGGGGTGGTGCAGGGTGTGGGGTTTCGGCCCTTCGTCTACACCCTGGCGACGCGCCTGGCGCTCAATGGCTGGGTCTACAACCACTCCGGCGGCGTAGACATCACCATCGAAGGGCCGGAGGACGCCGCAGCGCGCTTCATCGCTGCCCTCCGCGACGAAGCCCCGCCGCTGGCGCACATCACCGGCATCACCACACGCGCTGTCGTCCCCAACGGCTACAACCGCTTCGAAATCCGTCATTCGGAGCAGCAGGAAGGCCAGTACCAGCTCATCTCGCCCGACGTCGCCACCTGCCCTGACTGCCGGCGTGAGCTATTCGATCCGCGCGACCGCCGCTACCGCTACCCCTTCATCAACTGCACCAACTGCGGCCCGCGCTTCACCATCATCGATGCCATCCCCTACGACCGGCCCAACACCACGATGCGCGTCTTCCCCCTGTGCGAAACTTGCCGCGCCGAGTACGATGACCCGGCCAATCGCCGCTTCCACGCGCAGCCCAACGCCTGTCCTGTGTGCGGACCGCACGTCTGGCTGGAAGTGAATGAGCGAATGAGCGAATTGGCGAATGGCGAATGGCGAATTACGAATTACGAACCACACATCCAAAATCCAAAATCCAAAATCCAAAATCCTACCGCCGAAGAGGCTTTATCGAAAGCACGAGAGCTACTACTGGACGGCAAGATTGTGGCAATCAAAGGGTTGGGCGGGTTTCATCTGGCGTGCGATGCGACCAATGCGAATGCAGTGCGGACGCTGCGGGAGCGCAAGCGCCGGCCTCACAAACCGTTTGCGATCATGGTTGCCACGCTGGATGACGCGCGCGCGATTTGTGACGTACCGCCAGAGGCCGCAGCGCTGCTCGCCTCACCACAGGCGCCGATTGTGCTACTCGACCGGCGCTCGTCCCTGGTTGTAGATGACGTTGCGCCCAATCACCACACCCTCGGCGTGATGCTGCCGTCCACACCGCTGCACCACATCCTGCTACGCGACGTGGGCCGCCCCCTCGTCATGACCAGCGGCAACCTCAGCGAAGAACCCATCGCTACGGACAACGCCGAGGCCCTGGAACGCCTCGCCCCCCTCGCCGACGCCTTTCTCCTCCACAACCGCGATATCCACGCGCGGTACGACGATTCGGTGGTGCAAATGGCAAACCAAGAATCACGAATCACGAATCATGAAACCAGTATCCAGCAACCAGCTTCCAGCATCCAGTTCCTCCGCCGCGCGCGGGGCTATGCGCCATTTCCGATCCAACTTCCGTTCGAACTACCGCAGACGTTTGCTGCGGGGCCGTTGCTCAAGAATACGTTCACGCTCACCCGCGACGCCAACGCCTTCGTCAGCCAGCACATCGGCGATATGGAGAACCTGGAAACGTTGGACCACTACGAAGCCGCGTTGGCGACGTACCAACGTCTGTTCGGCATCGAGCCAGAAGCCGTGGTCTGCGATCTGCACCCGGACTATATGACCACGCGCTTCGCCCAAGAGTACGCCCGCAAACGCGGCCTACCTGCCCCGCGCCGGGTGCAGCACCACCGCGCGCACATCGCCGCGTGTCTGGCGGACAACGGCTATCCACGCGACGGCGCGCCGGTGATCGGCGTCGCGCTCGACGGCGCCGGCTACGGCGATGACGGGGCGATCTGGGGCGGCGAGTGGTTTACTGGCAACTACGACAGCCTCGAACGCGCCGCACACCTCGAATACCTGCCGCTCCCCGGCGGCGACACAGCCATCCGTAACCCGTGGCGCATCGCAGTGGCCTATCTCCACACGTTATTGGGACCAGAGGCTTTTCCGGCGGGCATCTTCTGTCCGTCCGACGCGCTGCTGGTGCGTCAGCAGGTGATGCACAATATCAACACGCCGCTGACATCGTCGATGGGGCGGCTCTTCGACGCGGTCAGCGCGCTGTTGGATGTGCGGCAGATTGCGACTTATGAGGCTCAGGCCGCCATCGAATTAGAGCAGATTGCCGCGCCTGGACAAGCTAACAGCCTGTCCTACAACTTCGATATCGAAGCGACCGGCGACATGCAGATTGTGCGCGTGGCGGCGCTCTTCGAGGGGTTGCTCCGTGACATCGAGCGGGGGATCCCGACGCCGGAGATCGCACTGCGCTTCCACGTCACGGTCGCGCAGATGATTGTCGCGGTCTGCGAACGTCTGCGCGCCGTCACCGGCATCACCACCGTCACGTTGAGCGGCGGCGTCTTCCAAAACCGGCTTCTGCTCGAATTAACCATCCCGCTACTAGAGAAACACAGATTCGACGTCCTGCAACATCAGCAAGCGCCCTGCAACGATGGCGGGGTATCGCTAGGGCAGGCGGTGTACCAGTCCAGAATCAGCGAATGAGCGAATGAGCGAATGAGCGAATGAAAGAATGAGCGAATGAAAGAATGAGCGAATGAAAGAATGAGCGAATTACGAATCACGGATTTCCAATCACCGATTACCGATTACCGATTACCAATCACGAGGTAACACATGTGTCTGGCTATTCCCACACAAGTCATAGCCATTGACGACCAGCAAATGGCGACGGTGACGCTTGGCGGCGTCGAACGGCGTATCAGCCTGGTGATGACTCCGGAGGCGCAGGTGGGCGATTACGTCCTGGTGCACACCGGCTACGCCATCGCTGTGCTCGACCCCGAAGAAGCGCAGGCTTCGCTGGACGTATTCGCGGAACTGGCGGAGATTCAGGCCGAATTGGGCGGCCCGGAGATCGATGAAATATATCGATGAATTCCGCGATCCGGCATTGGCGCGCAGGCTGATCGCGCAAATTCACGCGACCGCTGAACGCCGTACTCTGGCGCATCCTATCCGGCTGATGGAGTTCTGTGGCGG
>JAKJAB010000161.1 GCA_022707725.1 Chloroflexota bacterium
TGCACAAGCCGGTCTTGCCGCTGCCGGTCATACCGACGGTGACGGCGTGCGTCACCAGGTCTTTGCTGTCGTAAAGCAGGAGCGCGTCTTTGGCGGCCTTCTTTTCCAGATCGTACTCTTTGCCCAAATAAAAAATGCCAAGTTTTTCAAAGTCTTCCATAGTTTCCTCCCAAAAACAGTTCGATGATCAGATAGCCAAGTCGTCAGTAGTCGAATCGTTATGGTTTTCTGCTGATGAGAAACCAGCCTGGTGTTGGTTGCAACTATGCGAAGTATAGTAGCAGATAGAAAAAAGGTCAAAGTCGCATACGACGTGACTTTAGCGTCGCGCGTGACTTTGATTTTATTCTAGCTTACAGTAGAATGACACTAGTCGAAACAACTAGACTGACGACAATCCAACTAGTGACTATGCGACTGACGACTATCCGACGATCAAGGAGACATGATGACGCTGTACAAGCAATACCAACGCGAGGTGAAGCTATTTATCGAAGTGTGCCGCCGGCTGGCGCGCAATCTGTACGTGACAGGCTACGGCGGCAATCTGGCGTGGAAGCTGGAGGATGACCTGGTGCTGATCACACCCACGCAGATGAACAAGGGCGACATCCGTCGCAAGGACGTGGTCTTCGTCAATCTGGCAGGCGAGACCGTCGAGGGCGAGCGCCGCCCCACCGGGGAACTGCCGATGTATCTCAAGTTCTTCCACGAGCGGCCCGACGTCGTCTCCGTCATCCACTGCCACGCGCCCGCTGTCGGCGCGCTAGCGATCTCCGGCGGAGAAAATTACTTGATGCTACCGCTCTACCCGGAAACCACGACCGAAATCGGACCGGTTCCTGTCGTGCCTTACGGGCAGCCACTCACACAGGAATTGGCCGACAACTTTAGCCCGTATCTGCCCAAGTACAACAGCTTCATCATGGAAAACCACGGCCTGGTGACGATGAGTCGGGGCGACATCTACTGGACGCTGATGAATATCGAGTTGCTGGAAGCCACCGCGCAGTCGATCATTATGGCGGTGCAACTCGGCGGCGGGATCAAAGCGTTGGACTGTGCGGCGGTGAAACGACTCGGCGAGGTGATGCATCTACGCGATCTCCCGCTGTTTGGCGCGCCGGGCGTCAATGCGTCGTTGGAGGCGCTGTATTTCGGTGAATAGGCGCTCATCCAACATCCTGACCAGGCGTCGATGGCGCAAGCGGATGTGCATGGCGGCGATCTGTTGGGCAAAAATGGCGGGTGTGGTCCACGCGGCGACGCAGGAAGATCGCAACGACAAGTGGAGGGTGGATGATGTTCTTTACCGCAGTGGTAGAAAAATGTCCTGACACAGGGCTTTATGTTGGTTATGTTCCCAATCTCCCCGGTGCGCACACTCAAGCTGAAACACTTGACGAATTGTATCACAACCTGCATGAAGTGATCGAAATGTTACTTGAGGATGGTGAACCACTCGTAGAAACTGAATTTATCGGTACGCAAACCATTATGGTTGGCTAATATGGGCAAGAAATACCCGATCCTGAAGCCAAGAGAGGTGATGAATGCATTGGAACGGCTTGGATTCATCGCTGTACGACATTGGGCAAATAGAAACGCGAGGAAAACCGAATGATCTCATTACCTGTTGAACGCAAAGTTAAAATAGACAGTTTTTTGGCCGCGCCGCTGCTGGCGCGATTTGCCACGGCCTCACGGGGGACATTGCAGCCCCACGTTGTTCCCGTGTGGTACGAATGGGACGGCGAGACATTATGGATCAGCTCTTACGAAAGCACGCGAAAAATCGGCGAGCTGCGCGACAATCCCAAGTGCGCCGTCGTCGTGGACGTGGAGGAAAGCGTGGATGGCGTCTCCGCCGTGGTCTTCGAGGGCGAGGCGGAACTGATCTCCGAACCGTGCGAATTCGTGCGCGACATGGCACTGCGCATCTACACCCGCTACATGGGACCCGAGGGCGTCCTGGCTCCCGATCCACAGGAATGGGCCAACTCGCCGGAGAATCTCATCATCAAGGTGACGCCGGAATTTGTCAAAGTATGGTAGACGGTAGACAGCAGACGGTAGACGGGGGGGGGGAACAGGACGCTAAACACGTCACCGGCTACTCCTAACCCTTCACTCTTTATTCTTTACTCTTTACTCTTTACTCTTTACTTTTCAGGGAGGAAACAATGTCAGAGAAAACAATGCTTACGTCCCGCTTGTACGGGATTCGGGATTTGCGGGTGGAGCGGGCGCCGGTTCCTACGCCGGGACCGGGCGAGGTGTTGCTCAAGATCGCCTCGGTAGGCACGTGCGGATCGGACGTGCACTACTATCTCGAAGGCGGCATCGGCGATGCGATCGTGAAAGAGCCGATCACGATGGGCCACGAGTTTTCGGCGTGGATCGCCGGATTCGGGCCGGATGTCGAAGAGCATCACGACCTACGCCTGGGGCAATTGGTCGCCGTGGAACCGGCAATCCACTGCGGCGTGTGCGAGTTCTGCCAGCACGGACATCCCAACATCTGCCCGCACGTGCGCTTCTGCGGCACACCGCCGATCGACGGCGTCTTCGCCGAGTACGCGGTGATGCCGGCCGAGAACTGCTTCCCGCTGCCGGAAGGGTTCAGTGCGGACGACGGCGCGCTGTTGGAGCCGCTTGGCGTCGCCATTCACACCGTCGATCTGGCGCACCTCAAGGTGGGGCAGACGGTCGCGGTCTTGGGTGCCGGCGTGATCGGCCTCATGACGGCAGCAGTGGCGAAAGCGGCGGGCGCAGGCGCGATCTACATGACTGAGCCGTTGGCACACCGGCGACAGTTTGCGTTGGAGTATGCCGCCGACGCGGTGTTCGACCCAAAGTCAGAAGATGTGGTTGCCGCGATCATGCGCGCGACGGGCAGGCGCGGCGTGGATGTCGCCTTCGAGGCGGCGGGCGCGCACGAGACGCCCGATCAAGCGGCGCGCGTCACCTGTCCCGGCGGCAAAGTCATCGTCGTGGGTATCCCCTCCGACGATACGATGACGATGAACGCCTCCGTGATCCGACGCAAGGGCCTCACGATCAAAGTCGTGCGGCGGATGAAGCACACGTATCCGCGCGCGATTCGCATGGTGCAGCGCGGCCTCGTGGACATCGCGCCCCTGGGGACGCACCGCTTCCCGCTGGAACGTATCGTCGAGGCGTTTGAGTTGGTGGCAGGATACAAAGATGGCGTGTTGCGGGCGATGATTCAAATTGGAAGTGAGAACCGGTGACCGTTCAACTTCCGCTAATGATTTTTGAGCCAACGACCCGACAACTGCCTTGCCGGGAAGGCTTGGTTGCGCTACTGCATGAAGAGTTGGATTTTCATGACGCGGACAGCAGCTACGCTTCTCACAACTTTCACGCCTTCCCGGCCAAATTCCCGCCGCAGTTGCCGCGCAAGTTCATCGCTGCCTTGACTCGACCCGGTGAGAATGTGCTCGACCCGATGATGGGATCAGGCACGACCTTACTTGAGGCATTGCTCGCCGGCCGGGTGGCATTCGGCTGCGACATTGACCCATTGGCGCTACTGCTCACATATGTCAAGCTCACGGCGCTGGACAAAAATGCCATTGTCACCCAGCACTACAAACTCGCCATGCACGCGCAAGCATTGGTCAACCAAGACTCCGATCGCTTACGGCAATGGTTGGAGCACCAATGGGATTCCGCTACCCGCGAATTCATTACGTATTGGTTCGCGGAAGAAACCCAATTGGAGTTGATGGCGCTGCTACACGAAATCGAGCAAATCACCAACCCGGCTTTTCGATCTTTCTTCGAACTGGCGCTCTCAGCGACTATTATTACCAAGTCAGGAGGTGTTTCGTTAGCCTTCGATCTGGCGCATACACGCCCGCATCGCGTCAAAGTTGCCCGTTCAGCAACAGGACAGATCATTATGGGAGAAGATAAACTGGCTTCATTGCCAGAGTCTCGGCAACGGTATCACGTCAAAACCTTGCGGTCGCCGCTAGAAGAATTCAATAAGCGGGTTCAAATTAACCTCAAAGGTCTCAACGAACTGGATGGCATCGACACACCCCACTATTTGGCACGGGGGAATGCCCAGGCCCTACCATTACCTACCGATTCTATTGACTTGATTGTTACCTCGCCACCCTATGCATCTAATGCGATCGATTACATGCGTGCCCATAAGTTTTCACTGGCATGGCTAGGCTATCCGATTGACCACCTGAGCGAACGACGTAAAACCTATATTGGCGGAGAAAGCATCAGCGACTTTTCTTTTGAGGACTTACCGTCTAACACGACGCAGATTGTCGACACAATACGCCAACAAGACGCACCCAAAGGCGCAGTGTTGCATCGCTACTATTCGGAAATGACCCGCGCCCTCAAAGAAATGTTGCGAGTGCTCAAACCAGGGAAAGCCGCACTGGTTGTTGTCGGAACCTCCGTAATGCGTGGGATCGATACCCAGACCCAAAACTGTTTAGCCGAAATTGGACAGGCACTGGGCTTTGAGGTTCCTGCTATCGGCGTACGCCGGCTCGACCGCGACCGCCGGATGATGCCGGCCGGATTAAAGGTAGACAGGGAATCACAAATCCAACAACGTATGCATAAAGAGCATGTGATTGGCTTCTACAAACCGTAGAACAACGCTTGTCGATGGCAAGCGTTTGCGCGACATCAGTGATTTACCTTTCGATTTGATCGCTTGACCCAAGGAGTCTTGTCTATGAACAACCGCGAGCGCGTCCACGCGATTCTCCATTATCAAGATTACGACCGGATGCCCCTCGTCCACTTCGGCTATTGGAATGAGACGCTGGACAAGTGGGCGGCGGAAGGGCACATCACCGTCGCAGAGGCGCAGGCCTGGGGCGACGGCAATCCGACAGACGCCGTTATCGGCGCGAAACTCGGCTTCGACTTCAACTGGAGCACATGTTACAGCCCCGCGACGCGGCTGCGACCGCCATTCGAGACCAAAGTGATCCGCGAGTTGCCCGACGGCTCGCGGCACATCCAGAACGATGAGGGCACAATTATCCTGCAAAAGGACGACGTCACGTCGATTCCCACCGAAATCGAGCACCTGCTCAAAGACCGCGCCTCGTGGGAGGAACACTACCTGCCCAAGTTGCAACCCGACGCCGAGCGCGTCACCCACGCCTGGGTCAACTGCGACGGGCAGATGGCGCGCTTCGATTGGGGCGGGCTGGACTATCTGCGGCGCGGCGCGTGGACGAACCCGTATGGCCTCAACGTGGGCAGCCTGTTCGGCGTCATCCGCAACTGGATTGGCATCGTGGGACTATCGTATATGCTGGCGGACGACCCCGACCTGTTGCAGGAAATCGTCGACGTCACCGCCGAAGTGTGCTACCAGACCACGAAGAAGGCGTTGGAACTAGTGTGCCCCAACGGCGAACCGGCTCCCTTCGACTTCGCGCACTTCTGGGAAGACATCTCCTTCAAGAGCGGGCCGCTTATCAGCCCGCGCACCTTCCGCCGGATGACGGGCCACCACTACAAGCGCATCACTGACCTGTTGAACGACTACGGCATCGACATCGTCTCGCTCGACAGCGACGGAGACATCACCAAACTCGTCCCGGTGTGGCTGGAGAACGGCGTCAACACGATGTTCCCCATCGAGGTGGGGACGTGGCGCTCGAGCATCGCGCCGTGGCGGGCGCAGTATGGGCAGGCGCTGCGCGGCGTCGGCGGGATGGACAAGGTCGTCTTCAGCCGCGACTACGCCGCCGTGGACGCCGAAATCGAGCGCCTCGAACCGCTGGTCGACCTCGGCGGCTACATCCCCTGCCCCGATCACCGCATCGCGCCGGATGCCAAATGGGAGAACGTGCAGTATTATTGTGAGAAGATGCGAAAGACTTTTGGTTGAACAAGGACAAGTTTCCTAACCGCGAAAGTTTGTTTTTCAAACGAGGCAATATGAACCTGGATAAAATCCAAATCGAATCTCTCGAAAGTCAATTGAACGACTTCGACCTCGTCCGGCGCACTGCTGCGCTGCGCGAGTTGCTGGCTTTGGCCGACCAGAGCGCGGTAGATATCGCGCCGACATCCGACGTCGCCAACATGCACTGCCACACGTTCTTCTCGTACAACGCCTACGGCTACTCGCCGATGGCGCTGGCGTGGCTGGCAAAAAAGTCCGGCTACAAATTTATGGGCATCGTAGACTTCGACGTGCTCGATGGCGTGGAAGAATTTCTCGCCGCCTGCGACCTCACGGGCGCGCGCGGCAGCGCGGGGATGGAGACCCGCGTCTTCATCCCGGAGTTCGCTGCGCGGGAGATCAATTCGCCGGGCGAACCGGGGATTTTCTACCACATGGGCATCGGCTTTACGTCAACGGATCTACCGGATGCAACGGATACAACGGATTCTCCGTTAAAATCCGTTCAATCCGTTGAGGAACCAGAGGTGCGGGCAATCCTCGCCAGCCTGCGCGCGCGGGCTGAAGCGCGCAACCGCGACGTGGCGGCGCGCGTCAATGCTTACCTCGATCCCGTCATCGTCGACTACGACCGTGACGTGCTCCCGCTCACTCCGGCGGGCAACGCCACCGAGCGGCACATGGTCGTCGCTTACCTTGCCGCCGCCCAGCGCACGGTTCCCGATCCAGCAAGATTCTGGGCGGAAAAGCTGCAAACATCCCGCGCAGAAATTGCTGCAATGCTGGACAACGGCCCAAAAATCCAAAACCTGGTGCGCGCCAAATTGATGAAACGTGGCGGCGTGGGCTACGTCCAACCGTCACCGGAGATGTTCCCCTCGGTCGAAGAGGTCAATCGCGTCATCACCGCTTACGGCGCGCTGCCCTGCGCTACCTGGCTCGATGGGATGTCGGCGGGGGAGCAGGCTGAGGAGGAGCTGCTGGACTTGCTCATCGGCAAAGGCATCGTCGCGCTCAACATCATCCCCGACCGCAACTGGAACATCGCCGATCCAGAGGTCAAGCGCGCCAAGTTGCACGAGCTATACAAGATCGTGGATTTGGCGCAGCGCCTCGACCTCCCGCTCAACGTTGGCACGGAGATGAACGCGCCCGGCAACCGGCTGGTGGATGACTTCGCCGCGCCGGAACTTGCGCCGATGCGCGAGGCGTTTATGGACGGCGCAGCCTTCATCTACGGGCACACGGCGATGCAACATATCCTGAGATTAGGTTACCAGAGCGAATGGGCCAAAGCGCACTTTCCCACGCGTAAAACGCGCAATAGTTTCTATACGCAGGTTGGGAAACGCCTGCCACCTGGACAGAAGACTCTGTCCAATCTCAAGGCAATAACACACACCGTAGAACCTGATATGATTCTCAGCCACATTATTCGATAAGAACTTTGATCTGTTGAGCGTTCCTAAAAACTATGAACACCGAGACCAACCCAGATACGATCTTGATTGTCGATGACGCGCCGTTAAACTTGCAGACGCTGATGCAAGTGTTGACGTTGCACAACTATCGAGTGCGTACAGCCAACAGCGGTCTCCAGGCGCTCGAATCAGCACGCCAAGAAATGCCCTCCCTGATTTT
>JAKJAB010000162.1 GCA_022707725.1 Chloroflexota bacterium
CGCTCGGCAGGGTATCGGTCAGCCAGACATTGCCCTGCGTGTTCCACCACCATTCGTGCCCGTAGCGGTCGTTGCCAAAGGCGAGACTGAAGGTGACCAGTTCGCCGGGCAGCAGGTCGCCGCCCACCAGGCTCTTCTTCACCCACAGATCGGGGCCGGTGGTGAGCACGGCGGTATCGGTGTTGTCCGCGGGGTTGACGTCGCCCTCAGCCAACATTATTTCCGCCGTGTTGGTGAAGATCAGGCCAAACGGCAGCGGCGCGGTGTTGGTGATCAGCCCAAAGTTGAAGCCTACTGACCAACCCGGCTCCAGAAGCTCCAGGGTCATGGTGAAGTGGTCGCCGTTGTCGCGCCACTCCCACCAGCGCCAGAATCCGTCGCCGATGCCGCCGTCCAGGTACATTCCGGTTGGGTACGTATCGGTAACTGTGACATTGCTAACCGTCACATCGCCGACGTTTTCGATGTTCAGATTGTACGAAGCGCGGCGTGTGTCCGTTCCCCAGTTATCCCAACCGCCTTCCTTGCGCACACGCAAGTTCAGGCCGTGCGCGAAGAGTGTTTCTGTCCAGACGCTGATGTTGTCGCCGTAGGTGTCCTCGCCCGGGAGCGGCGTGACCTCGGCAACGTTGACCAGTTCTGTGCCGGGCAATGCGTCGAGCGCTACGTCCAGTATGATCTCGAAATCGTCGCCGTAACCGTTGTCCAGCCCCGGGAATTCCCACACCATGTAACCATCGCCGACTTCGGCGGGCGCGAACTCGTATTGTCCGTATTCGTCGCGGTGCCACGCAGCCTGGAAGGTGGTCGAAACCGGCAGGGTATCCGTGATACGGAACGTTCCGACAGGGACGTTGCCGTTGTTATGGACGTGGGTCCAGTAGCGCAAGTCGCCGCCGGGCACGAGTCGACCGCTGCCCCAATGTTTGTTGATATTCAGGTTGATATGTGGATCGCCGACGTTGCCCCACCAGGTCTGTGAATCGTCGCCGGCGCTCAGATCGTTGGCCGCATAGATCGCGGCGGTGTTGGAGATGGGCATCCCGGTCCAGGCGGCGGCATCCACCGTTGCGCGGACGTAGACTTCATCGCACCCCCCGGGGACGGTGGGCCGTGAAACGACCAGTTCGTGGTCGCTGCGGCTGATCTCGACCCAGCCGGGATGTTGCGCCCACCAGGTTTGCAGCGTCAACGAGAGGTGCAGCGTGTCGGTGATCGTTACCTCGCTGCTGGCAGTCGAGCCGTTGTTGCAAACCCTCACGCCGAACACGACGTCCTGGCCGGCGACGGGGTCGCCGGTCCACGCCCACTTACCCACGTTGAGATAGGTGTTGTTGGGCTGTACGTCGCCGCTCCATTCGGACCGTTTCTCCGAGGGGTTGCCCTGGTCGTAGGGATTGCTTGTGGCGATCTGCACAGTGTTGGTGACGCGCTCGCCCGCCGCCGCCGTGACCTCGGCGAAGACGTAGAAGTGAATCCAGTCGCCGGGTGCGACCGTCCCCAAATTCAACACGACCTGGTCGCCGCCGCCGGTGTGCGCGAAGCCGGAAGTGTCGCTGATGTACGTCATCGCTTGCAGCGTATCGGTGATGACCACGTTCTCAGCCGGCGTGTCGCCCTCGTTGCGGTATTGCACATAGAAGACGGCGTTGCCGCCCGCAGCGGGGTTGTTGCCTTCCAGCCACTTCTCCACCCGCAGATGGGGCGCAGGGGCGCGATGCACGGCAAAAACAGCGTGTCCTGCCGGCTCGCGGTACATCACGCCAATATCTTGCCCCGGCTGGACGTCCCACTCGGTGGCCGGGTTCCAGGCGCAGGTATAGGTGTCGTTGCCGTCGGGAATGACGCGGGCGGACTTGTTTGGCGCGCCGCCGGGCGCCCCCCAGGCGTGACATTCCACATCCACCGGCCCCGGCATTAGCCAGGGGGCGTCCACTGTCCCGGTGATGCGATCGGCATCCGTGTCCACCAAACCGGTGATCCGCCCTATCTTTACAGTTGCTGTGTAACCGCCTTCGGTTGCGCCGTGGACAAAATCACCTGGCTGGATATCGGGCCGCTGGGGCCGCCAGGGATTATCCAGACTGGTGGAGAAGCCGGTTTCTCCAACGCCCCACCAGGGGATGATGCCGGTGGTCAATTCGGCAGTGGCTTTGATGTCGCCCAGATCGTTGGTGACGGTGAGCCAGACAGTGTGCCCACCTTTGTAATTGCCTTCGACCCAGTCGTGATCGTAGTTGACGGTGAGACTCAGATCCAGGTTTGCCAGCCGGTGATGAAAGCCGACCTGGGCGTAATTGATCCTGGCCCAATACCCTATGTCACCTTGCGCGCCGTGGGGGATATCGAAGGGAAGAGTGATGCTGTAATGGCCCTGGTCATCGGTTACTGTCCATTGTGTGGGGAACCCCCACATCTCCACCTGCACCTGTTGGTGATCCAGTGAGTCAATTTGCCCCCAGACTGTGTCGCTGGCTGTGGAGATCTGTCCGGTGAAGGGATCAGGTATGGTGATGACCACCGGGTGCTGCCCCGCGCCGGCCGTGATGGTGACGGTCTTGCCGGGATCGAAGGTGTCGGGGAAGTTCTGGTCGTCCCAACAGTTGCCGTAAACCATCTCCGCGGCAGCCGTGGTTACAGTGACCGGGCCTTGCGGCGCGCAGCCCCAGATGCGGGTGCGGTACACGTCCAGATCAACCCAGTGCACCTCCCCGCCGCTGAAGGCCACGTCCTCGTAGGTGTTGTCGTCTGGATTGACGTCACCGTCTGGCAGGGTGATCTCGACCGTATTGGTGAACCATCGCATCGGCGCGCCGGGTTCGTCCAGGTTGGCGTTGAATTCGATGTTGCCGGCATCGCCCGGGTGCAGCTCCGAGAAACGCCAGGCCAGCACATCGTGGTTGAGTGACTGTCCCACCAGGCGGTTCCAGTCGAAGTTCAGATTCCACCAACCATCCCAGGTCGTACCGGCAGGCAGCGTGTCGGTGATCCAGACGTCGGAGACGGTCTCGTTGCCCAGGTTGTAGAAGGAAATACGATAGCCCAACTGCCTGTCGCCGTTCCACCGGGATTCTTTGGTCACGCGCAAGTTTGGGCCGGGAGCAAACACGGGCAGCGCGACGCAACTTGTATTGTCGCTGGGGTTCCTATCCGGCTCGTCGTTACTGATGGTAATGCAGTTGGTGAGGATGGTTCCCGGCGCAATATCTGCATCGATGTTTACGCCGAAGTTGAAGCCAAAGCCATCGGAAACGACTATATCGCCGATATTCCAGGCGAGGGTCTCGTCCGTGGCTTCAGTCGGCGAGAAGTTTTGCCCATCGTGCCGCTGTGCGCTGCCGGTTTGGTAGGTGGTCCCGGACGGCAGCGTGTCGGTCAACCAGACGCTATGCGCCGGCATATTGCCGCCGTTCCAGACATTGACGCCATAGTTGATCCATCCGCCGGGCACGAGTACCGCGCCATTGTACCACTTGTTGGTGTTGAGGTCGTAGCGTGGGTTGCTCGTGCGCGCATTCTCGTTGAGACGCTCGTTGTTGTCGGGCTGTGCGTCATTGGGTGTTGCCACGATAACGTGATTGCTCAGTTGCATTTCCTCCGGCGCGTTGGGATCGACGAGCAGACGCAGATTGATATGCTCACATCGACCGCCCGGCAGGCCCGGCGCGTAGAGCGCGAACTGCCCCCCTGTCGTGCTGACCTCGGTCCACAACGCTTGGTTCCACCAAGCGTCGGTGCTCCAACCGACCACCGTCGTCGAAACGGGCAGCGTGTCGGTTAGCCAGACTGGGCCAAAGTCCGCTCCATAGTCGCTGCACCAGCGAATGGTGTACACAAACTCCTGGCCTGGGGTAGGATCGCCGGGACTGGGCCATTTATCGACGTTAATGCCCACATCGCTGTCCTGCACGTCGACCGGACTGGTACAAGACGTGTTGTCGCCGGGATTGGGGTCGCCGGGCGTGCTCGTTGAAATTGTAGCGCAATTGCTGGCGATGATTCCGGCTCCAGTGGGCATATCGGCGTCGACATCCAGCGTGACGAAGAAGACGGCCCAGTTATCGCCGTTCCCGGGGGCGGGTAGACCGCCCACATCCCAGGTGATGACGCCATTCGCGCCGATATCGATGGGCAGATCGCTCGTGTCGCCGACGTAGGTTGTGGAGACGGGCAATGTATCCACAATGAGCGTATCATTTGCGACCTCATCGCCGCCATTCCAGTAGCTGATGCGATATACGAGTTTGCCGCCCGGCCGGGCGAAGCCGCTGAAGTGCTCCTTCGACACACCAACCTGCGGTGCGGCTGTCACCGCTTCGGGCCAATCTATCGGCGCTGCCGAAACTGCGCCAGGCGCTTCAGTGGAAGTCGTGATGAGCAGGAAAGTGATTAGCAAGATGCTGCTCAATCCAAAAACAAATGGAATAAACAAATGGTGACGTTTCATAATGCCCCTCCTTATATTGGGCCTATGTCTGTGAACTACAAGACTGACCGCCTGTCGAAGTCCGCCTACTTTGACAGGCTAAAAGGCGGCTGTCCGATCCTGAGGACCGCTGAGCTTTTTTACAGGTTCCAAGGACAGTCAATGGTAGAACGAGCGGAATCTTTCTATGAATTGTATGTTGCATTTGGAAACTGACGTGGTAAAAACTGAGCTTGTCGAAGTATTATTTTGTTTGTATAACGATGACTATTTTGTCCCTTCTCTTTCTGGAATTTGGAGGTGTTTATATTGTAGCTCCAATTGCGACAGAAAGCAATACATAATTTCGGAAGCACGCTTATAATGAGAGTTGTAGACCGATGTTTGAACTGCACAAAGGAGGCACAATGAGCGACCTCAAACAAGACCCGTTTTTGATCCCTCCGCCGCAAGGCGAGGCGCTGCAACGCGATTGGCACACCGGCGCGTGGCCCGCCCGCTGGATCGCGCACCCGGAAGCGGCGAACCTGCCGAGCGTCGTCGCCTACAAACGGACGTTCACCGTCGCCGAGGATGTCACGCTCTCCATTCACGTCTCCGCCGATGAACGCTACGCGCTGTATCTCGACGGCGCGCGCATCGGACGCGGACCAGAGCGCGGCGACCGGCAGCATTGGTTCTTCGAGACCTACTCTCTGACGTTGGCGGCTGGCGAACACTGTCTCGTCGCGCTGGTGTGGGCGTTGGGCGAAGGCGCGCCGCTGGCCCAGTTCAGCGTGCGTCCCGGCTTCGTCCTCGCCTGCGACGACCCGCAATGGCGGGTGCTGCTGGCGACCGGCGTGGCTTCGTGGCAGACGAAGCGCCTGGACGGGTTGACGTTCTTCAAGAACAACCAGGGTTTTGGCGTCGGTACGAACGTGGAGATCGATGGCGCGCGTTTCGCCTGGGGTTTCGAGCGCGGCGAAGGCGACGGGTGGGGCGCGCCGCTGGCCGGCGACGAGGGCATCAGCGCGGGCGGGTTCGACCAGTATGGTACGCTTGGCGCGGCGCATCATCTCACGCCGGCGACACTTCCCGGTATGTTCGCCGAAGCCTGGCGCAAGGGCGTGGTGCGGCACATCGCCGCGGTTGCCGGAGATGCCGACCTGGGTAGCCTCCCCATCCGCAGCGCCGACGATTTGCCGGATGAGCACGCGGCATGGGACGGCGTGTTGCGCGGCGCGGCGACTGTCATCATCCCTGCACACACGCGCCGTCGTGTTCTCGTCGACTTGGAGGACTACGTCTGCGCCTACACGCGCCTTGTCGCCACGGGTGGGGCCGGGGCTGCGGTGCGCGTCAGTTGGGCCGAGTCGTTGTACGATGGCATCATCCACGCGTGGTGGGAGACCTTTCACACCCTCAAGGGCCATCGGGACGCTGTCGAGGGCAAATGCTACTGCGGCGAAGGTGACATCTTCAGACCTGACGGCGGTAAGTCTCGCGTTTACGAGAACCTCTGGTGGAAGGCCGGGCGCTACGTCGAAGTTTTCGCCGTTACAGAAGATGAACCGCTCATCATCGAGATGCTCGATTTTCTGGAAACGCGCTACCCGCTGGAACCAGAGGCCAAATTTCACGCCAGCGATCCTCGTTTTGCCCGTGTTTGGCCGATTATGGTCCGTGCGCTGCAAATGTGCTCGCACGAAACTTATATGGACTGCCCCTACTACGAGCAGTTGATGTACGTGGGCGACACGCGCCTCGAGGCCCTGACCACGTATTGCCTCACCCGCGACGACCGCTTGCCGCGCAAAGCCATCACGATGTTCGACGTCTCGCGCTTTCCCCACGGACTGACGCAGGCGCGCTACCCCTGCCGGAGCACGCAGCTCATCCCACCATTCTCCTTGTGGTGGTGTGGCATGGTCTACGACTATGCCCTCTGGCGCGACAACGCCGATTTCGTTCGCGGGCGGATGCCCGGCGTGCGCGCCGTCATCGACGCATTTCTCTCTTACCGCAACGCCAGTGGCCTCATCGAAGCGCCGCCCGGCTGGAACTACGTCGATTGGACGACCGACCCGGCCTGGCACAGAGGCGTCCCGCCCGACGGCGAGGGCGGCGTCAACGGCATCCTCAACTGGCATTTCGCGCTGGCGCTCACCTACGTCGCCGCGTTGGAAGACTGGCTCGGCGAGCCGGAGCAGGCGGCGCGGATGCACCGTTATGCGGCAGATGTCGCTAGAGCAACAACGGCGGCCTTCTGGGACCAAAGACGTGGCCTGTTCGCCGACGACTTGACCCACCAACACTTCTCCGAGCACGCGCAATGCCTGGCGCTGCTCAGCGACCTGGTGGATGCGGATAAGCGCGTTCGTGTTGCCGAGGGGCTGCTCACGGCGACAGATCTCACGCGCGCGACGATCTACTTCAGCCACTACCTCTTCGAGACCGACCGCGTCTTAGGCCGTATCGACAAATTATTCGAGCGCCTCGAGGAATGGTTCGAGCTGGCCGACTTGGGGTTCAAGACCACGCGCGAACACCCTGAACCAACGCGCTCCGATTGTCACGCCTGGGGCGCGCACCCCATCTATCACAGCTACGCGACCATCCTCGGCATCCGTCCGGGCGGCCTGGGTTTCCGGGAGGTCGTCATCCAGCCGATGCTGGGGCCGCTCACGGCGATCGAAGCCACGCTACCGCATCCCCAGGGTGAAATCGCCGTCGACTTGACGCAGCCCGAACCCGGCGTCCTGCGCGGCGCGCTCACCCTGCCGCCCGGCGTCACCGGCAGGCTGATTCTCGGCGACGAGATTCATCCGCTGCATGGCGGCTCACAGGCTATTCCTCAACGGATTTAACGGATTGGAACGGATTTCTCCCAACTTTCGACTTTTGACATTCGACTTGGGACTAACGACTACAAGACTATTCGGAGGCTAACGTTATGCTGAAACTATCGTTTACGACTCTTGGGTGTCCCAACTGGACATTGCGCCAGATTGCGGAGAATGCGGCAAGCATGGGCTACGACGCGGTGGATTTTC
>JAKJAB010000163.1 GCA_022707725.1 Chloroflexota bacterium
AACGAGTAACCAGCAACGAGTAACCAGCAACGAGTAACCAGTAACGAGTAACCAGCAACGAGTAAAGGTCAATCAGATCAAAGCATCCAATGCGGCTTGCGCGGCGGCTTGCTCAGCCAGACGCTTGCTGGAGCCTTGCCCTTCACCCGCCACTCGCGCGTTCAGCAGCACCTGGGCGGTGAACACCTTGGCATGATCAGGGCCATTCTCATCAACAATCCGATACGCCGGCGTGATGCCGAGATCGGCCTGCGCCCACTCCTGGAAACGGGATTTGGCATCGACGTCGGAGCCGGCGCGGAGAATCGCCTGGACTTCCTGGGCAAACCATGATTCCAGGCGCTGCCAGGTGACTTCCAGACCCCCATCCAAATACAGCGCCCCGGCAAGCGCTTCGAAGGCATCACACAGATTGGCGGGACGGATATTTCCACCGTTTTCCTCTTCGCCACGTCCCAGCCGCAAAGCCTCGCCCAATCCGAGACGCTGCGCCATGGAGGCCAGTGTTGTCGTGCAGACCAACGTAGCCCGCAAGCGCGTCAACGGGCCTTCGGGAAGATCGGGGTGGTTTTTATACAACCAGGCCGCCACCAGGAAATCGAGTACTGCATCGCCGAGAAACTCCAGTCGCTGGTTGTGATGTTCTTCACCGCCTTCCTCGGGATGCTCATGGGCAAAAGAGGGATGCGTCAGGGCGAGTTCTAAAAGCTCAGGATGTACGAACTGGTATTGCAACCGGTCCTGGATTTCAGCGGCTGTGATGATCTTCCTCCCCCGATAACCTCGTCGTCATTGGTCCGATCGCCTGGTAGGCTCGGCTCCGAATTATCTCCGCCAGAGAGGTGGCCCGCCTCCTCCCCGGCGGCACTGCGGACGACTCGTCCTACTGTGCATGCCTTATTCTACTCCGAAAACAAGGCTTTGCAACAGAAGCTATACTTTTCCATCAGGACAAATGTAACGCTCGTAACGCCATGTTCGCCATATCGTTTATACCTAAACTCAAGGTAACTATTCAGGTGGGGCGCACTTTTACGCCTGCAATGACAATAGGAAGCTCAAAAATTGCCGTTTTGGGTTCAGCTAGGTGTGTCCCACCTCAAGGCTGAATAGTTACAACTCAAGACCACTGCATTCTTTGCCAATAGTCAGGTGTATGCATCCCGTTACCTGCACACACCTCACATTAGTTTCTGCACCAGACGCTTGATCTCGTCGCCGCTGATGACTTCTTTCTCCTGCAAGATGCGGGCGATCTCGTGGAGCGTTTCGCGGTGTTGCTGCAACAACGCCACCGCGCGTTGTTCGGCGTCTTCGATGATGCGGCGCGTCTCTTTGTCGATCAGCGTTGCCGTCTCCGGGCTGGCGTCGCCCCGCACGCCTTCCAAACGCCCCAGGTACCCCATGCCGGCTTCCGGCGCATAGCGCACCGGGCCGAGCGCCTCCGTCATCCCGAACTCGGTCACCATACGCCGCGCCAGATTCGTCGCTGCTTCCAGGTCGTTGGCCGCGCCCGTGGACAGGTCGTTGAAGACGACCCGCTCCGCCGCCCGTCCGCCCAGGATCACGGCGAGGCGCTCCTCCAATTCGCGCTTGCTCATCAGATACGTGTCCTCTTCCGGCATTTGCATCGTGTAGCCGAGCGCGCCCTTCGCCGTGGGGATGATGCTGACTTTGTGTACGGGGTCGGTGTCGGGCTGCAACTGCGCGACGAGCGCGTGCCCGCCCTCGTGGTAGGCCACGCGGCGCTTCAGTTCGGGCTTGAGCGCGATTTTGCGCTGCAATCCGGCCACCACGCGCTCGATAGCGAGGTCGAAGTCGCCCATCGTCACCGCTTCGCGCTCGCTGCGCACCGCCAGCAGCGCGGCCTCGTTCACGATGTTCGCCAGGTCCGCGCCCGAAAAGCCGGCCGTGATCTGCGCCACGCGATCCAAATCCGCGTCCTGCGCCAGTTGCACGTTTGCAGTGTGGATGGCGAGGATTTTCCGCCGCCCCTCTTCGGTGGGCAACCCCACCTGAATCTGCCGGTCGAACCGCCCCGGGCGAAGCAACGCGCGGTCCAGGACTTCGGGCCGGTTCGTCGCCGCCATAATGACGACGCCCTGGTTAGGCTCGAAACCGTCCATCTCGGACAAAAGCTGGTTCAGCGTCTGCTCGCGTTCGTCGTTGGAGCCAAGCGCCCCTACCGTGACGCGCGATTGGCCGATAGCGTCGATCTCGTCGATGAAGACGATGCACGGCGCACGGCGTTTGGCCTGCTCGAAGAGGTCGCGGACGCGCGCCGCCCCCACCCCGACGAACATCTCCACGAAATCGGAGCCGCTGATGGAGAAGAAAGGCACCTCGGCCTCCCCGGCGGTCGCCTTTGCCAGCAACGTCTTGCCCGTGCCGGGCGGCCCCACCAACAGGACGCCTTTGGGCAACTTCGCGCCCAGGCGGGTGAAACGCTGCGGGTCTTTGAGGAATTCGATGATCTCTTTCAGTTCGACCTCCACCTCGTCCACGCCGCCGACGTGGTCGAACTTGATACCTGTTTTTTCGCCGGCAATCTCTTTCGCCTTGCTCTTGCCGATGGACATCACGCCGGCGCCGGCTTGCCCCATCCGCCGCAGCCCGAAATACCAAATCAGGCCCAGGGGAAGCAGGGGAATGATCCAGCCGAGCAGCGCCGTCATCAAGGTGTTGGCCGGCGCGGCAGCCGAGAACGTCACCCCGGCGTCGACCAATCTCTGGATCAGGTCGGGGTCATCGACCCGCACGACGTTGTTGGCCCGCCCCTGCGTCTCGGCGGCTGCGTCCTCGCAGCAGGTGTACAGGATACGGTCTGCCGTCAACTGCACGTCGTCGATCTCGCCGGCCTCCAATTGCTCGATGAAGCGGCTGTACGGAACTTCAGTCCAGCGGATGACCAACGGGCGAAAAATCAACTGCTGGAAAAGCATGACGACCAGGATCGTCACCAGCAGGTAAACCGCCGAAAAGCCCACTTTTTTGCTCTGTTGTTTGTCCATGTTTACCTCCACTGCGTCCTTATACCAGTATCGCACGGGATGATTAGCAGAGCGTTAACGGTAGCTTAGAGAATGCTTTGAAAGTTGTCCAACAGCTGGAAAAGGTTACGCGAATGGCCAGAAGCCGCCGAGCTATTCCGCCGGAGGAAGCAGAGAATACTCTTACAGAGATCGAGATATCAAGCCTTAACGAACTCGTCGGAGGAGACACCTAAAAGAAGGGGCTACACATCCGCATTGCTATCCTCACTGCCCTCATCCTCCAGCACAACCTCCGTTTTCATCAACTCGCGTAGCAGCAACGTGGCATACGCGCCTTTGGGAGCGAAAAACGAGAGGGTGAGGACATCCGGGTCTTCCATCTGCCACGTCAGCCCGTCGGGATAATACCGAAGCGGACGGCGACTGCCCTTCGCCTGGAACGGGCGGAAGTCTGCCGACGCGATCCCGGACTCTGCAAGGACAGCGGCTTCCAACGCACCCGCCTCAGCTTGCGCCGCCAGCATCTTGTATCCATAAATTGGCCCGGTGGCGCTGATCTCCCAGGCTTTGACGCGCGGGCGCTCAACGTCCGCGTCTTCCACGATGAAGATGCCGCCGGTGTCCTCTTTGCGGGCCACGTCGCCGGGCAGCACGTCGTCCAGCAGACCGCGTTCGATGCGTGCCGCGAGCACGGCGTTGAAAAGCGCCGACTGCACGGCGCTGACGAGAAACTGGCGCATTTTGTAGGAAAGGTGGTGAATGCCGTTCGCGCGGAGCGCCGCGCGGTCGTTGCGCAACAGCAGCAGGCCCATCTCGTGGTTATTGCCGCGATTGCCGAAGCGTTGTCGCCCGTACCCGTTGGGGACGCCGCGCGCCAGCAACTGTTCGACAATGGCAATAGCGCGCATCTCAGCGTCCGACACAACGTCGCGGAGGCGCAGCGTGAAGCGGTTGCCGCGCAAGTGTCCGCTGCGCAGCTTGTTGGTGTGCCGTTTCGCCCAGAGGATGTGCGCTTTGTCCAGTTCGAGCGTCAGAATTTTCTCCGGCGGCACCCATTGGACGCAAAGCGTCTGCCGCGCTACGGCGCGCGCATCCTTCAAGCCCGCACTGCTGATCTCCCGCTCCGAGACGCCCAACGCCCGCGCAAGCTGTTGGATCAACGCCAACGTCGAAATGTCGCGCTTCTCCACGCCGAAGAACGTGTGCTCGCCCTCCCCGCACGGCTCGTAGGCGGGGATTTCCTCCACGATGAAGTCGTCGATTTCGACGCGTATCTTGCCGCCGACGCCCGGCAAGTCCGGCGTCAGATACGGAACCTCCCAATTGAACACAAACGCCTCCATGAAAAGCCCAACGGATTAAACGGAAAAATATCCGTTAGATTCCGTTGAATCCGTTGAGAAGTTCTCACTATTCTGCGAGAAGATAGGCCACCATCAACCGCGTGGTAGCCTCAATCGAATCACGGTGGGTGCGCTCGTAAGCATGTGAGGCGTCCACACCTGGCCCGATCAGCGCGACTTTGAGGTCGGCGCCGGCGCGCAAGGCCGCTTCGCCGTCAGAACCGTAATTCGGATACGTATCCACCTTGTAAGGGATAGTGTAGTCGGTTGCCAGGCGCTCCAACTTCCGTCGCAAGCTCAAATCGTAAGGCCCACCGGAGTCTTTGGCACAGATTCCCACACTGAACTCGTCCGAATTCTGCCCCTCGCCGACGGCAGCCATGTCCACCGCCACCAATTCCTGCACATCGGCAGGGATGCCAACCGATGCACCGTGACCGACCTCCTCATAATTCGAGATCAGCGCGCTCACACGATAAAGCGGCGCCATGCCGGCCCGATGCAGCGCGAGCAGCGCTCCGTAGATGCAGGCCACGCCGGCCTTGTCATCCAGGTGCCGGGAACGGAGGAAGCCGACGTTCATCTCCACGCGCGGATCAAGATAGATGAAGTCCCCCACGTTGATGCCCAGTTGCTCGGTCTTCTCCTGGCTGTCGGTGACGGCATCCAGGCGCACCTCGTAGTTCTCCTGCTTGCGCTCCAACGTGCGCACCTCAGTCCCGTGAATGTGAACAGACGCCTTGATCGGCAAGATACTACCGCGATAGCGCTGCCCTGTCGCCGTCGCTATCGTGCAACCTTCACCTTCGATAGCATGCCAATCGTACCCCCCAAGTTGGGTCAGCTCCAACCGCCCGTTGCTCTTGATCTTCTTGACCATCGCGCCCAGTGTGTCGACGTGCGCGGTCAGAGCGCGAGGTCGTGTCGCATCGCCGGGCCACGTCAACACCAGCCCGCCCTTGAGTGTGCGGCTGACACTCAAAGGCAGGTCACGCACGGCCTGTTCAACGTAAGTCATGGCTTGCTCCGTGTCACCGGTCGGACTTGGCGTGTTCAAAAGCCCGACGAGAAATTCCAGAATCGCGTCCATCGGAATAGCGGGAAGTGTCATCGTAACCTCCTCCATACTCAACGGGTTTAACGGATTCAACGGAATTCTTCCGCTCAATCCCATCTGCATTGCAGTATAGTCCCATCAAGGCAGGGAGCAAATGCTAAATCGAAAAACCAAGACTACAAAAGTCTCAGCACGTCTCGTGAGGTTTTTGTAGTCTTGGTACCAATCGAGTATAATGAGGGAAATGTCCTGCAAGGAAGGTCCGGTGTGCAGCGGGATTCCACAGTAAAGACCCGCCCAAGTGCGAGGGAAACAGGCTGCGGGGGCGTAAAGTTTGGGTTGCGCGAGTTTTTGCGGGTTGGGGAGGGTCGAAAAGCAGTTGTGGGCGCAGTAAAGCGGGGGTTAAGCCAGGCAAGAAGCACAGTAAGTCTGGCGAGCGGCGCAGTCAGAGTCGTCCACAGCAGTTTTGCGGCGAAGTGGCGGTCAGTTTACGGGGTAAATGGAGACGTTCGGGGCACAAGCCGGACTGGAAATCAGGCGCGTGGCACGCGGGCATAGCGCAGCCAGTGAACCGGCTGCGCGCCATCCTGCGCCGTCGACTAAAGGTCAGGTCATCCGCTGGGCGGCGCGGGAGGCCTCGCGGACGAAGCGGGCGACGGTAGTCAGTAAGGTGAGGATGTCGCCGAGGAGCGAGGCTTTGGCGGCGTTGGCTAAGCCGAACCAAGGCGTGCGCTTCAATCCCAGGCGGCTCTGCACGGCGTTGCGGCTTTCAGCATACGACTGGCGGCCGTGGCGCAGGTCCCAGGTGGGGCCGGTAATGTCGTGGTCACGTGCCAGGCGTAACGAGCCGTCGGGCAAGGTCAGCCCGACAGTAACGGTCATGCCCAGGCTGTGATCGGGGGTGCGCCAGGGACAGGCCGGGCGGATGTCGGGCGGCTTAGGATGCACATCGGGTTGGGGATGCAGGAGACAGCGTTGGCGACAGACCCACTTGGTTTGCCGGGTGGTGTAGTTGTGGCCATTACAGCGCAAGCGGTAGCCGTGCGGACAGAGCGGGATACCGTCGGCGTCGTAGCTGCGTTGTAAGCACGCCGCGGCATCCTCGTCCAGCGCGTGGTGGCGGATCTCGATACTGCGCAAGGCGTGCAAGTCCGCATAGACGTAGCGCAGAATGTCGTCGCAGCCTTCCCCGGCATCGCCGAGGACTTCGCCAATCTGCAACTGCGGATAGCGGGCGCGCAGGTCGGCAAAGCCGGGGAGCGTCTGCAAATGGTCATTGCGATTGGCGGTGACGAAAGGACCGCTGAGCGGCCAGAGGGTGAAGAGGCGGTCATCTACCACGTTGAAGGCTTTGCTCTTGTAGCCGAAGTAGTGCTTGCCTTTGGGACTGCGGTGGGGGGCGGCGGCCTCATCACCGTTCGTGCTGGGCTGATTACTGCCCGCGTAGTAGACGTAGGTGGCCTCGGGGTCGCGGGCGGTGGCATAGCGGCAATGCGCACGACAGGCGTCAGTGGCGCAGTCGCAGCCCGTGTGACCGGCAGCTTGCGCGGCACAGGTGCGCGTGGCGGCGGGTTTGAAGCAGTCGGCATTCTGGTGGTGGCAGCGCATGCGCGAACGGGCGTATGCGAGTTGACTGTCGAGGGCGATGCTGACGCCGCGCGCTGCGGATTCGTCGGGGAAGGTGCTGTGGCTAGGGATGAGTTGGTAAGCGAGGAAGGCCGTCACCAGGCTCTGTTCGCATTGGCGGAAGATTTCCTCCGGGGTAGCCTGGGCCACGTCGCGGAAGGTGGCTTCGCTGGGGATATCGTCCAGTTGGATGCCCAAGCGCCGACAATAGCCCTGGCCCCGTTCCGCCGAGCGCAGTTCCTGGGCCAATTGTGGCCAGCTCCACTGTTTGGCGCGTGCCAAGAGGATGCCCAGGCCGATGCTGAGGGGGTCGAAGGGCGGGGGGCCGAGGTGACTGCGCAGCCGTTGGGCGAAGAGGGGCCGCCAAGCGCTGAAGTCGAAGAGCCGTAGGATGAGATCGAAGTCGTCCAAGCCCGCCCAATCCTGCGCCGTCAGCGT
>JAKJAB010000164.1 GCA_022707725.1 Chloroflexota bacterium
TGCGATTCGCGCGAATCGCCGCGCAATCCCTCGGCGATGTTGAAGCAGATGTCGGGGCGGGCGGCGCGCACGGCGTCGATGAAGGTCTCGTCGCCTTCCAGGAAGAACGACTCGTGACCGAGTTCGCGCAATGCGTCCTGGATGCCCTGGACGGTTTCCTCGGCATCGTACTCGGCCAGCGCGTCAGGCGGCGCGCCGGTCGGAGGGTTGACGGCATATTTGCGATTGGCGACGACGGCGATGCGCAGTCCCATTTAGCGTTCCACCATTTCGCGCTGGACGACGAAGGGCGCGGGGGCCGGAGTCTGCGGGATGCGCGCGTGCGTCTCGTGCCACTGCTGCGGCGCGATCTCGCGGCGCTGGCCCGACAGCAGACCCGCGACGCCCTCTTGCTCGGCCTCGTTGCGGCGGCTCTGGCAGTAGGGGCAGGTCGCCGGATTGTGGCCCTGGTAATCGGTGGGCTGTGTGTAGGCGGTGATGAAGCCTTCGTAGTTGCGGACGATGACCTTGGTATCCGACATGCTCAGCAGGTAGTTGGGCAGAATCGGCACCTTGCCGCCGCCCTCCGGCGCGTCGATGACGTAGGTGGGGATGGCGAAGCCGGACGTGTGTCCGCGCAACGCTTCCATAATCTCCAGGCCCTTTGCGACCGGCGTGCGGAAGTGCCCCGCACCGTGGACAAGGTCGCACTGGTAGAGGTAGTAGGGGCGCACACGGTTCTTCACCAGCTTGTGGTTGAGCGCCATGATGACGTTCGGGCAATCGTTGACCCCGGCCAGCAGCACGGTCTGACTGCCGAGGGGGATGCCGGCGTTCGCCAGGCGCGCCAATGCCTGTTCCACTTCCGGCGTAATTTCCTTCGGGTGGTTGAAGTGGATGTTCATCCACACGGGATGGTACTTCGCCAGCATCGCCGTCAGCTCCGGGGTGACGCGCTGCGGCAGGAAGACGGGCACGCGCGAGCCGATGCGGATGACTTCGACGTGGGGGATGGCGCGCAGGCGGAACAAAATGCGCTCCAGTACGTTCTGCGGCAGCGTCAGTGGATCGCCGCCGGAGAGCAGCACGTCGCGGATTTCGGGCGTGGCGGCGATGTAGTCCAACTGTTGCTCGTAGGAGGCGGAGTTGAACATCACGTGGCTGTCGCCGACCAGGCGGCTGCGCGTGCAGAAGCGGCAATAGCTGGCGCACTGCGTCGTCAACAGCATCAGGACGCGGTCGGGGTAGCGATGCACCAGCCCGGCGACCGGGGAATGGGCGTCCTCGCCGAGCGAGTCGGCCATTTCCGCATCGAACGGGACCAGTTCTTGCGCGGTTGGGATCACTTGCCGCCGGATGGGACAGTTCGGATCGTCCGGGTCCATCAGGCTGGCGAAATAGGGTGTCACATCGACGTGAAAGTGGCCGGGTGCAGAAAGGCCAGCAATCTCATCGGGGGTTAAGTGCAGAATGTGGGAAAAATCCTCTACAGAACTCAGCCGGTGGGCGAGCTGCCAACGCCAATCGTTCCACTGCTCAGGCGAAACGTTTTGCCATACACGATGCCAGCTTCCTGGGCCAGGAGGCTCTTCCAATTCCAAACCGAAAAGTTGTTCTTCCATCTCCTTCACTTCCTCTCTCTTTTAGATGTTAGCTGTCAGCCGTCAGCTTTCAGCTTTGGCATTTATGGAAGTATTCTGCTATGCCGCGCTATGCTGTCTGAAAGCTGAACACTGATAGCTGAAAGCTCTATCGTAGCAATCCTTCCAGGGCGACCGAGAGTTTGGGGGCCGGGGTGCCGCTGAGGAGCGCCTGGCTCGCGCCGGCGGCTTCAGCCCGGCGGTAGTGCTGCACCGTGTCGGAAAGCACGACACAGCGCACTGCGGGACGCCGGGTTTTGAGCTGGTTGAGCACCGTCCAGGCTTCGTCGCCGGGCAGATTGGAATCCACCACCACCAGCGCCGGTCGTTTGCTTTCGACCGTCCGCAGGGCCGACGAAGCGGTATTCGCTTGCTCCACCGTGGAAACCTGCGGCAGTGACTTCAACAGTGTCACCAGACTATCCCGAAGCGGCCCCGGTTTTGCCACCACCAGAACCGGCATTTGTGCGCCC
Organism: Chloroflexota bacterium; assembly: GCA_022707725.1. GTDB lineage: Bacteria > Chloroflexota > Anaerolineae > B4-G1 > SLSP01 > DSWT01. Next base: position 2,093 of record JAKJAB010000164.1, read on the forward strand.
ATAGCATCCTTCCTTACTCACACAATCAGGTGCAACGCGCTACGTTCAATAAGAAGGGCGTTGCACCTGAGTTTGTTGTTGTCGCTCGATCACGACTTTATCATACACGATTCCGTCGGTTGCACATCGGTCATAAGGACGGTTTCGCGGCGCGACAAAAGACGGATTTTTATCGGAGGTGGGGTACGTCAAATGACGTAGTAAAGGGGACAAGGGGTGCGGCAAAAACCTGGTTTTTGCCGCACCCCTGAATGTTTATTTCGTCTTTTCTATCCTTGCCGCCCAGCCGCCGCCATTGGAAAGATGGATTTTCAGGCGATGGCCGGCTGTGACGGTGAGGACTTCCTTCTTGTAGTCGGTGGCTTCACGGTCGGCGTTGACGCCGTCCTTGAAAACCACGGCCTGGTAGTGGCCTTCTTCCAGGAAGGCGAGGTCCAGGGTCAACTCCCGCGCCTCCCAGTTGGTCATCGCGCCCACGTACCAGATGCCGTCCTTTTGGCGTGCGATGGCGACGTACTCGCCCACTTTGCCGTCCAGGGGGACTGTCTCGTCGAAGACGGTAGGGATGCTGGTGATGAAATCGGTACATTCCTGTTCGCGCATGTACAGCGTGGGGCTGTCGGATAGCATCTGAATGGGAACCTCGAAGACGACGTACTGCGCCAACTGGTGGCAGCGCGTGCCCTTGCTCATCGGGGCGTGGTTGCGCGCTTTGAAGTCGGCCTGGGTGGCGTTGATCATCGCGCCGGAGGTGTAGTCCATTGGACCGGCCATATTGCGCGTGTACGGGATCGTCACGGCGTAGCGCGGCGCGTCCATGTCGGCCCATTTGAAGTTCTCCAGCCCGTAGACGCCTTCGTAGCCCACCACGTTGGGGTAGGTGCGCTGCAAACCGGTGGGTTTGAAAACCCCGTGGTAATCCACCATGAGCTTGTATTCCGCGGCCAGTTTGGCGATTTCGTAGGTCGAAGCGACAGCGATTTGATCGTTCCGGTCGATAAAGTCGATTTTCCATCCCTTGACGCCGATAGCCGCGTATTTGGGAAAAACCTCGTGCATCTGTTGTGTGATGGCGTACCAGGTGGCCCAGAGAATGACGCCAATGCCCTTTTCCTTGCCGTATGCCACGATTTCTGGCACGTTGACGTTGGGGTTGAGTTTAGTGAGATCGAGTCCGGCAGACCACCCCGCATCGATGATGATGTATTTCGCCCTGTTCGCCGCCGCGAAATCGATGTAGTACTTGAAGGTCGGCGTGTTCATCCCGGCCCGGAAATCCACGTGGGTGAGGTTGTAATCGTTCCACCAATCCCACGCCACCTGGCCGGGGACGATCCAGGACACGTCATCGAGCCGCGGCGGAGAAGCCAGCTTTTGGACGATGTCGTTGTTCAACAGGTCTTTGTCCGCCTCGCTGATGACGATGACGCGCCAGGGGAACGTGCGCGCGCCGGCAGTTTTGGCGATGTAGTCGGCGCGGCGCGTGGGGATGACGTTGATCCCCTCACCGCCGCCGTCAAGCTCCCCTAGATGCGCCCCGCCGAGTCTGACATCCAACGGGTAGGGGGCGTACACGCCCTGGAATCCGCTGCCGGTTGGGTTGAAGTTCAAGTACATACCGGGGTAGTCTTCCAGGTCGGCCTCCAGGATGACGACTTTTTTGCCGTTGCCCATGTCCACCAGCAGCGGCAAAATCGCCACCGCGCCGGGCATGAATTCCGACAGTTTTTGCTCGGTATAGGGGGATTCAAAAGAGGAAACAAAAATCTGACCTTCTCGGTAATCCCTCAGGTACGGGATGAAGGCGTGATGGTCGGCAGTGAAGTTGAAGTTGGCCTCCTCGTTGGCGATGACGAGTTCCCCCGGCCTTTGGATGAAGAACCGGTAGGCGACCGCGTCGTCGTACACACGGAATTCGACGCCGAAATCGTCTTCGCACTGGATGAACAGGTGCGTGTAGCGATCCTTGACGACGGCCCGGCGGAAGTGGATGGCCAACGCGATGGGCGATGGTTCGATGACCGGCTCACCCTTGTGCTGGACCGCCCAGCGCAGTTTGTCTTTGGTCTCTACTCGCAGCACGATGGCTCCATTTGGCGATTTGACGTCATAGCTCTGATATTTCCGTGGTGATATAGTTTTGCTCATCTCAAGTTCTCCTTTTCGCGCTCATTTTTCTGGCTTGTTTTCGAGGTTGACCAGTCCCTCGCGCAGCGCGTACAGCGCCGCCTGGGTGCGATTGGCCAGATGCAACTTGCGCAGGATGTTGCTGACGTGGGTGCGCGCGGTGCGCTCGCTGATGAACAGTGTCTTGGCAATTTCCTCGTTCGCCAGGCCGCGCGCCACCAATCGGAGCACGTCGGCCTCGCGCTCGGTCAGCGGCTCGGCGGTAGGTGGCAAATCGGAGGGGCGCTGCAATTCCTGCATCACCCGGCGAGCGATGGCGGGGTGCATGGTGGGCAATCCCTGGTAGACGTCGCGGATGGCCCGTAGCAGGTCTTGAGGCGCGGTATCTTTGAGCAAATAGCCCGACGCGCCGGCCTTGATCGCCGGGAAGACCTTGTCGTCTTCGGCGAAGCTGGTGAGGACCAGGATGCGTGCGTCGGGCATTGCCTGTTTGATTTCGCCGATGGCCTCGATGCCGCCTTTGTGCGGCATGACCAGGTCCATCAGGATGATGTCGGGGCGCAATTCGCGCGCTTGCGCCACCGCTTCGACGCCGTCGGCAGCCTCGCCGACCAGTTCCATGCCCGGCTCGGTCGCAATCAGCCAACGCAGCCCCTCGCGCACGATGGCGTGGTCGTCGGCGATCAAAATGCGAATCGTTTCATTCATCGTTGTCCCTCGTTATGGGTGGCGCGCCCGGAGACCGGCCACAGCTTTGTAAAGAATTGGACACGGATTTTACGGATGTCACGGATTTCTTTCTAGAAATCTATCCGTAGAATCCGTGTTCATCCGTGTACTAGAGAGCAACAGCGTGCTTACAAACTGACGGTGACATTGACTGTTGTTCCCTGCCCCGGCACGGAGGTGATCGTCAACGTTCCGCCCAACTTCTCGGCCCGCTCGCGCATACTGCTCAAACCGATGCCGCCTTCGCCGCTCGCGGCACTCAGGTTCAGCCCTTTGCCGTCGTCGCGGATTTCGATGGCGATGCGCCGTTCGTCCGTGAGAATGTACACGGTGATCGTGGTCGCGGCGGCGTGTTTGAGCGCGTTGTTGAGCGCCTCTTGCGCGATGTGATACAGTTCCTCTTCCAGACGGGCGGGCAATTCGACGTTGCCATCGACGGTCAGTGTGGCTTCGATCCCGGCGCGCCGCTCCACCGTATCCAGGCGTTGTTGCAGCGCCCGCACCAGCCCCGCGCGCCGCAGCGCCAGCGGGCGCAGTTCGTAGACCAGCAGGCGCATTTCCTTGAACGCTTGCTGGCTGATCTGGCTGAGCCGCGCCAGCGCCTCGTCCACGCGCGCCCAGTCGCCGCTCCGCGCCAGCCGCCGCCCGGCTTCGACCAGCAGTGTGAGGCTGTAGAGCAACTGCGTCACCGAGTCGTGCAGGTCGCGGGCCAGCCGGCTGCGTTCCTGGAGGATGGCGGCCTGTTCGGCCTGCACGCGCAGGCGGGCGTTCTCGATAGCCAGCGCGGCCTGGTTGCCGAAGCTCATCCCCAGCCGGATGTCCTCCTCCGAAAACTGGCGCGAATCGGCGTAGTAGAACCCCAGGCTGCCGTAGAATTCCTCCTTGATCACCAAAGGCACGGTGAGCAGCGCGCGGTAATGATCGACTGTGGCCTGCCGCCAGTCGCGCACAGCAGGCGCCAGCGCCGCATCCTGCTCGACCAACCCGACGACAGAGAAGGCGTCAAGTCCGCCAGGGCCCAGGTCCGCGATGGCATAGGGCTGCCGGTCGAAGTTCAGCCCGCCCGGTTCGCCGTGGCCCAAAAAGCGCCAGGCGTGCAAGGGCAAGCTCTTGATGGCGAGGAACGGTTCCGGCAGGCCGAAGCTGGCTTCGACGAGGATGCGGCGCTCTTCCTGATGAACGCGGTAGAGCACGCAGGCGCTGGAATCCAACAGCACGCACGCTTGCGCCACCAGGTAATCCAGAATTTCACCGATGGGACGGTCTGAGTTGAGCACGACCAGGATGTCGCGCAGGCCCTCCGCGACGCGCTGCCGCCGTTCGATTTCCTGTGTGCGCGCCCTGACGCGCGCCTCCAACGTCAGGTTGGCGAGTTGCAGCGCCTCTTGCGCGCGCTTGTGTTCCAGTGCATTGACGAAGATCTCCCCCACGGTCTTGAGCAGGGCGATGGTGTGATCGGACCACGTCTTCTGCGTGCGCAGCGCGTCGAATTTCAGATAGCCCACCACGTCACCACGATAGGTCATCGGGATGACGACGAATGATTGGATGCCCTGGGCGCGACACACACGCCGTTCGACTTCGGCTTCGGCGGGCAAGGCGGAGACGAGTGGAACGTTGACGATTTCCCCGCGGGCGAGGCGCGCCCGGAGCCAGGGCCACGTTGTCGCCGAGACGGTGTCCAGCGGGCGATTCTGCGCCACAATCTCCGGCGCGCTCCACGCGTGGGTGCAGGTTGCGGGGCGGCTGCCGCCCTGTGCAGCATCGGCACTGCCGGAAAAGACCACCACGCAACTGCGCTCTACCCGCGTGGCCTGGCTGATGGTGCGCAGGGCGCGGTTGATCTCGGCGTCGATTTCATCCGGTTGCAGGTTGATGAAATTCGTCGAGATGGTGGTGATGATATTTTCGAAAATTACACTTTTTCGCTTACGATGGCGCGCCAATTTGGGTGTCCTTTCGAGTTAGACCGTGATGAATTATAGCAGATTTCCAGATTGTGGTTGTTTCCATAAGCGCAGCGCCGAACCTGCGGTACAGCCTGCTTGCGCCGGACTACAATCCGCCGCAGCGGGGAGAGGCGGATTGTAATCCGCCTCAAGCGTTGTAAAGGCGCTGTGGGGAGAGGCGGGTTGTAATCCGCGCGCCAGCGCCTTGTCTTAATCACAAAGCGTGCTATAATCCTCACGTAATGGGCGGTTAGCTCAGTTGGTTAGAGCGCTGCGTTGACATCGCAGAGGTCACAAGTTCGAGTCTTGTATCGCCCACACAGCAGGTTGGTTCGCCAGCCTGCTTTTTCATTGTACAACCAATTGCGCCTTGACAAAATCCCACAACCGGACACAATGCCCCAGAAAATGTTCAATTAAGGGGTTGTTGATGATGCATACTCAAAACTTGGTTCTCCGTTTAAGCGGCCTGGCTCTGGCAGGACTGTTCTTATTCACCGGTTGCGCTACGCCCACGATTGGACCGACGCCCACCCCCACACGCACGCCCATCC
>JAKJAB010000165.1:0-245 GCA_022707725.1 Chloroflexota bacterium
CCCAATGCCGGGCATAGAGAATCGCCGTGAGTTGTTCGGGCGGACATTGATCGGCGTCGCCGTCGAGCAACTGCCGTACCTCGTCTTGGGAGAGTCCAGTTTTGAGCGCCAGTTTGGCGTGATACTCCGTGCAATAGCGGCATGCATTGACCTGCGTCACCGCCAGCATCAGGCGCTCGCGGAAGGGCGCATCAATCAAGGACACCGCGGCACGAATCTGCTCACGATTCCGCAGCATATGGCGG
>JAKJAB010000165.1:255-7447 GCA_022707725.1 Chloroflexota bacterium
AATCGCTGGATGCCCAAGAAACCCGGGCTATGCTAACCGCGCGGACATTCCTCATTGAGAAAGTCACAGCGGCGGAGAATTCGCTGCGTGCCGCGCTCAGGAACTTCGGGCTGAAGATGGGCTTGCGAAAGTGGCTCGATAGCGTCTCGTCCACTGCCCCACGCTATACAGCAAATCGCGCGGGATCAAACCGGCGAGCAACGCCAGCAAGCGATACCCGAGGCCAGGGACGGAGATCACCCGGCCGTTATCGAGGTCGCGCAAAGACTGTGCGACCACGGATTCGGCGGGCATCCACAAGAAGTTGGGGATTCCCTGCTCGTCGATCTTGCCTGTTTTTTGAAATTCCGTGCGGGTAAAGCCAGGGCAGAGCGCCTGAACGCGCACACCGGTTCCGTCCAATTCCTGGTGCAGTCCCTCGGTGAAGCTTCTGAGATAAGCCTTGGTGGCGCTGTAAGTAACGCTGCCGGTAACGGGGAAAAACGCCACAAACGAGGCGACATTGACAATTGCACCGTGCCGTTGCGCCAGCATGACCGGCAAAGCCGCGCGCGTGAGGCGGACGGCGGCGTTCACATAGACGCGAATCATCGCCTCGTGACTGGCAATCTCGTTCTGCACAAATGACCCCGGCACACCAAATCCGGCGTTATTCACCAGGAAAGCCAGCGCGCCAATCTGGACAATGCGCGCTTCGACGTTGGAGATACCAGCAGGATCGGCCAAGTCAGCGACCAGTACTTCGACCGGCACGTGATAAACTTGCGTTAATTCCTCAGCCAATGCCTGCAAGCGCGCTTCGCGGCGTGCCACCAGGATCAGCACGTAGCCTGCGCGGGCCAACGCGCGCGCATACGCCGCACCGATCCCGCTGGACGCTCCGGTGATAAGCGCCACACGCTCGCCGTCTGCGCTCTGTAACGGAGAGGTCAGACGCGCGCGTCGCCGCTGCCGCCACGTCACCGCAGCGCCAATCCCGGCAGCGATGCCCAGGCTCAATCCAATGATGTTCTTCTGTCTTTTAGCTAACCGTGACATGCACTCCCTCACGCCACCGATCGTAGGTCGCGTTGGCAACTCGCGCTACAGCGTTTCATCCGAACTCTCGTCAGATTCGGCTTGATCATATTCGCCAATCAACAGCGAGAAATAGAAGGTGCTACCGCGCCCTTCCACGCTTTCTACCCAGATGCGCCCACCATGTCCCAAGACGATGTGTTTGGCAATCGACAGGCCAAGCCCCACACCGTCATCCGCACGCGCGCGGTCGGTCTTGTAAAACCGCTCGAAGATGCGCAGTACGTCGTCCGCCGGGATGCCCACGCCGGTATCCTTCACCGAAATCACCACTTCCGGCCCCAGCACCTCAGCCTTCAAGATGACGTGGCCTCCTTCCGGCGTAAACTTGAGCGCGTTGTGCAGCAGGTTCATCACCACCTGTTGGATGTGGCGCGAGTCGGCCAGGACCGGCGGCAAGTCTTCCGGGATGAGGGTCTCGACAGTCACGTTCAACCGCTCGACCTGCGGCGCGAGGCGTTTCACCGGCTTCTTGATCAGCTTGGCGACCGGCGTCACTTTGATACGGAAAGGTATCTGACCGGATTCGATCTGCGAAAGTTCCAGCAGTTCCTCGACCATCTGCGTCAGCGTGCTGAGTTCCGATTCGATGAAGCTGAGGAAACGTCGGGTGGCTTCGGGGTCATCGACCGCGCCATCTTTGAGTGTCTCGACGACCAGCGAAAGCGAGGCCAGCGGGGTGCGTAACTCGTGCGAGAGGTTGCTGATGAAATCGCGGCGGATCGTCTCCAGTTGGCGGATGCGGGTGAGGTCCTGCAAGACAACGAGGAAACGGGGCGGCGTGGCTTCGTTGAGCGGGGTGATGACGGCCTGGAGAAACGCATTACGCGCACTGGATTCCACCATCGCCGTATGTTCCGCGCCGCTCTGGCGACACGCCTCCCACAATTCGACCAGCTGCCGCTCGCGGGTCACCTGGGCGAATGTGCGTCCCTGCGTCTCTTTGCCGGGGAAGGCCAGAATCCGCAGCGCAGCGGGATTCGTCAACAGCACCACGCCGTTCTCATCGGTGATGATGACACCGTCGGTCATGGTGTTCAACACACCGGAGAGGAAGGCGCGTTCCTGCGCCAGCAGCGTCACCTTGTCGTTTAGCTCATCGGCCATAGTGTTGAAGGCACGGGTCAGTTGCGCCATCTCATCGTGCGTGGTGGGCAGGAGCCGCGCGCGCATATCGCCCTGCGCTACCCGCTCCACGACTTCAGTCAACTGGCGAATTGGGATGACGGTACGCGAGGCGACGTACGTCGCCAGCACAATCGAAAGCACGGCAATCAGCAACCCGGTGAGCATAATCGTCCGGCTCAAGCGTCCCACCAGCACCTCGATGTCATCCAGCGGCATGGAGACGCGCATCACCCCCAGTGGTTCACCCTCAGGTGAGGCGTCGCGCCGGATGAGCGCCGCGACATACAGGGCATCCGTGCCAAGCGTGCGGCTGAAACGCGTCGCGGCCCCCGCGTCTGACCGGATGGCCTGCGAGATCTCGGAGCGGTAAAGGTGATTTTCCATATCAGCCGGATCTACTTCCGAATCACCGAGCACCGTGCCGTCCATCCCGATGATTGTCACACGCTTGCCGGAGAGTAACGCCCAGCGCTGCGCCTGCTCCGTCACACCTGCAGTGCTCAAGGCCGGATCCGCCAGACTGTCGGCAGCATAGTCAGCCATAAGACGCGCTTCGGTCAACAACTGCGCTTCCAGGTCTGCCCGGCGAACGCGCCGCACCTGCCCGGAGAGGTACAACGTCAATCCCAGGGCCGCGATGAGAATAACCACGGTATAAGGGACGATCATACGCCAACGGATAGAAGTGAACATCGTTATCTCGTCCGGTAATGGATTTCCGATAAATTGCGCAATCGGGCAGCGGCCTGCTCCGCCGTCAAGTCGCGCTGCGCTTCGCCGAGCATCTCGTAGCCGACCATGAACTTTTTCACCGTCGCCGAACGCAGCAGTGGCGGGTAGAAGTGCGCGTGCAACTGCCAATGCGCCGCATCGTCCATATCACTGGGCGCGCCGTGCCAGCCCATCGAATAGGGGAACGACGTTTCGAAAAGATTGTCGTATTTGACGAGCAATCGCTTGAGCACCTGCGCCAGCGCGTCACGTTCTACATCGTCCAGGTCTGGCAGGCGGATGACATGGCGGCGCGGCAGCACCAACGTCTCGAACGGCCAGACGGCCCAGTAGGGCACTACCACCAACCAGTGGGCATTTTCGACGACGATGCGCTCGCCTTCCGCCGCTTCCACTGCCGCATAGTCGAGCAACATTGGCTCGCCGTGCGCCGCGAAATACGCGCGCTGCTCGCGTTCCTCTTTGGCCGGCTCGTTGGGCAGCGCGCTGCCGGCCCAGATTTGCCCATGCGGGTGCGGATTCGACGATCCCATGATCGCGCCGCGATTCTCGAAGACCTGCACCCAGCGGTACTGCCGCGCCAGTTCGGTGGTCTGCTCGGCCCACACGTCGATGACGGTGCGGATGTCCGCCTCGGGCATCTCCGCCAGCGTCAAATCGTGGCGCGGGGAGAAGCAGATCACGCGACTCGTGCCGCGCGCCGTCTCGGCCCGCAGCAGCGGATGCTGGTGAACGGCAGCGTCCGGTGTATCGGGCAGCAAGGCCGCGAAGTCGTTAGTAAACACGAATGTGCTGGTGTAGGCTGGATTCGTCACGCCGCCGGCCCGTTCATTGCCGGGGCACAGATAACAGCCGGGATCATAATTGGGACGCTCCTCGTGCGGCGGGCGCTCCACCTGGCCTTTCCACGGGCGCTGCGTGCGGTGCGGCGAAACCAGGACCCAATCGCCGGTCAACGGGCTATACCGCCGGTGCGGATGTTCTGTGGGGTTGAAGGTATCCAATAAATAGCTCCTCGATCATGACTGATAACTGCCTAATATTATAACCTGATATTGTCTTTATGCATACTTCTGTACTATAAGGCTTTTGCAGTCTTCGAATTGTGGTATAATGCCGTACGTACGCGCGGGCGTGGCTTAACGGTAAAGCCTTGGCCTTCCAAGCCAATGATACGGGTTCGATCCCCGTCGCCCGCTCTGGGCCCATAGCTCAAGGGTTAGAGCAGCCGGCTTCGTTCAACAAGGTAGCTAAGTCCAGATGCGGATTATGAAGCTCGGCGTGGCAGTTTTGACAAACCAGAATACACTTTTCGGCTTCGGTCAGGACAACTTCAAGTGTTCGGTTGGAAAGAGAGCGCATATCCAACTTAAAGTCTTTATCGAAGCCAATATGGTGAAACGTTAATGCAGCCAAGTTGCGATCATATCCACACAGCGAGCAACGACCGCCAAAAACTTCCACCAGTTCAAGTTTTCTGGCAAGGCCACGCTTTTTCTGAGCAGGATAGCTTCGAAGAATCTTGTTCTTACATAATGGAGAGCAATATTTCTTCTGCCGCCCTTGCAAGGGAGCGCCGCAAACGATACAGTTAGAGGTTTCGTTCATAACTGCATCATAGTATGGATATGCTATTGAGTCAAGAGGGCGGCTTATCGGGAAACTGGTAAGTGTTTACCTGTCAAATTCGGGGAAGCCTAAGCCATCGCGGTATGGTAATCCCGAGCCAAGCCCACATCGGTGGGAAGGTGTAGAGACTGGACGGCAGGCGCCCGCGGTCTTCAGCCAGGGTGAAGGGACAGTCCAGCCCACGAACTCGAAAGAGGCGGCGAAAGTCGTAGGGGGATGCATAACCGGTCGGTTCCAGGTTCGAATCCTGGTGGGCCCACTTGAATCCGTAGATGACGGCCTGGCGGTACGCAGGCCGTTTGTCATGTCAGAAAGAAAGAGGTTGGTATGGATAGCGAGCACATGCTGGCGCGATTGGATGCGGTGGAGGCGCGGTTCGATGAGTTGACGCGCCTGTTGGCCGATTCGAACGTCGCGCAGGATTACGAAAAAGTAGCGGAATACGCCAAAGAGCGCGCGGACCTGGAAGAGACGGTCGGCCTCTACCACCGTTACAAGCAAGTCGAAGCGGAATACGCCGCCGCCGAGGAAATGCTGGCCGACGCGGACGAGGACATCCGCGCGATGGTAGAAGAAGAATTGCCCCGGCTGGAAGCGGAACGGGAAACGCTGGAACAGCAATTGCGCCAATTGCTCGTGCCCAAAGACCCACGCGACGAACGCGACGTCATCGTAGAAATCCGCGCGGGGGCCGGTGGGGACGAGGCCGGTCTGTTCGCCGCCGACTTGCTGCGCATGTATACCCGCTACGCCGAACGCCAGGGCGGGTGGAAAACCGAGCTGATCAGCGAGAACCGCACCGGCATCGGCGGGTACAAAGAAGTGGTCTTCACCGTGCAGGGTAAGGGCGTTTACTCGCGCCTCAAGTTCGAGAGCGGCGTGCATCGCGTGCAGCGCGTGCCCGTCACCGAGTCTAGCGGGCGTATCCACACCTCCACCGTCACCGTGGCAGTGTTGCCGGAAGTGGATGACGTGGAAATCCACATCGATCCCAAAGACCTGGAGATCGACACGTATGGCTCTTCAGGCCCCGGTGGGCAGCACATGCAGAAAAACGAGACTGCCATCCGCATCACCCACAAGCCTACGGGGATGGTGGTGACATGCGAGAGCGAGCGTTCACAGACGCAGAACCGGCTACGCGCGATGGGCGTCCTCCGCGCCCGGCTCTACGAAATGGAACAGGCCAAACAGGACGCCGAAATCGACGAGGCGCGCCGTTCGCAGGTGGGGACAGGCGAGCGCAGCGAGAAAGTCCGCACCTACAACTATCCACAGAACCGGGTCAGCGACCACCGCGTCGGCTTGAACTCGTATAACCTGCCCGCCGTGATGGATGGCAACATCGACGACTTCATCGATGCGCTGACGCTGGACGAGCAAACCCGCCGTCTGACGGCGTTGTAAGCCTGATCTTTTAGGGGAGATTTTTGTGGCAGGCAATGCCCGCCACAAAAATCCTCCCTTCACCTCTAATCCCGCAAGGGCGCCGTACCCTCGCTATTCGACAACTTTGGGCAATTTCTCCAACGCGCGTTCGATCTGCGCCTCTTCGAGCTGATAATCCGTCAACGCTTGGCGATGATAAGCATCATACGATGCCAGATCGAAGTGCCCGTGCCCACTGGCGTTGAAGAGAATGGTCTTCGCTTCGCCGGATTCCTTGCAAAGCAGCGCCTCATCCATTGCTGCTTTGACGGCGTGGGCGGTCTCCGGCGCAACGATAAAGCCTTCGGACTGCGCAAAGCTCTGCGCCGCGTCGAAGACCTCGAGCTGGTGATAGGCGCGCGCCTCGGCGTAACCTTGCTGCAACAGCGCGCAGATGCTCGGCGCCATCCCGTGATAGCGCAGGCCGCCCGCGTGCACCGGCGCGGGGATAAAGTCGTGGCCGACCGTGCGCATCTTCGCCACCGGGCCGGTTTTGGCCGTGTCGCCCCAGTCGTAGGCATAGATACCGCGCGTCATACTGGGGCAGGCCGTGGACTCGACGAAGATTGCCCGCAGGTCAGGCTTGTTGCCGGTGAGCTTATCGCGCATAAAGGGGAAGATCAACCCAGCCGCGTTGCTGCCGCCGCCCGCGCAGCCGATGAGGATGTCCGGGTAATCGCCCGCCATCTCCATCTGCTTCATTGCTTCCAGGCCGATGACGGTCTGGTGCAATAGCACGAAGTTCACCACGCTGCCGAGCGAGTATTTGTAACCCTCGTGGGTGACGGCGTACTCGATCGCCTCGCTAATGGCGATGCCCAGGCTGCCCGGCGATTCGGGATTCTCTGCCAGGATCGCGCGGCCGGCGTTCGTCTCACTGCTCGGGCTCGGCACGACGGTCCCGCCCCACGTCTCCATCATGATGCGGCGGTAGGGCTTCTGCTGGTAGCTGACCGCCACCATGAAGACTTTGCACTTCAGTCCGAACATACTGGTGGCCTGGCTCAACGCGCTGCCCCACTGCCCGGCGCCGGTCTCGGTAGCGAAGCCTTCCAGACCTTCCTGTTTGCCGTAATAGCACTGGGCCACGGCGGTATTCGGCTTGTGGCTCCCGGCAGGACTGACGCCTTCCCACTTGTAGTAAATCTTGGCGGGCGTGTCTAGCGCCTTCTCCCACCGGTGCGCCCGATAGAGAGGC
>JAKJAB010000166.1 GCA_022707725.1 Chloroflexota bacterium
CGAATTTACCGACCCGTCGGAATTGATCCAGTACCACCCGCCCCTTGATGCGCGCCTGCACCCCATAATCGATATGCTGCCACTGGCAGCCGCCGCAGGCGTCGGGGCCGAAGTGTGGGCACAGCGGTTCGACGCGGGCCGGGGAAGGCTCGAGGACTTCGAGCAGGCGCGCGTGAGCGTAGCGCCCGCGGTCGTCGACGATCTCGACCCGCACCCGCTCGCCGGGAATGGCGTAGGGAACAAAAATCGCGCATCCCGAGTGGCGCCCGATGGCCTCGCCACCGTGGGCCATCGCGTCTAACTTGAGCGTAATTGCATCAGGCATAGTCAACTCCTGGAGCTAAAAGATTAGAAATCAGAAATTCGACACCTTGATTATACCAGCGGCTGCCAAAGTTGAGTATTGTTGCTGATAGCTGAAGGCTGACGGTTGGATGCTTGTCTTACATCTTGCGAAAAACGCTGTCTATGGTATACTCCACATCACTATTGACAACTGGCCGAAACGAAAACGCAAAACGCTCGGTTGGTTCTCGAATTCAAGGAGTATACAGGCGTGTTAGATAAAGAAGAAAAGCAGGATATCATCAAGGAATATGCCTTGAAGGCAGAAGACACTGGTTCACCGGAAGTGCAGATTGCGCTGCTCACGCACCGCATCAACGACCTGACCGACCATCTGCGGGTCCACAAACACGACGAAAGCTCGCGACGGGGGCTGCTGAAGATGGTGGGGCAACGCCGCCGCCAACTGGCCTATCTGCAAAAAGTAGACCTTGAGCGCTACCGGAATCTTATCCAACGACTTGGTTTGCGCAAATAAAGCACCGGTTCACAACTCAATAATGCCAAACGAGTAGATGCCCCCATCTACTCGTTTGTCTGTATCACAATCTTATCAATCCGGCTCGTCTGGGTGACCGCGTGTAGAAGGTAGGAATTGGGGTTTGGGGTGCAACACAGCACAGAGGTGCACAACAGCCCCCAGTTTCTGACCTTCGACGCCCGGTTCAGGGAAGAGTCGGAGTCACAGAAATTAGGAGGACAATGTGTTAGAAGAACGTACATTTACAACGAAGCTGGGTGATCATACCATCACCCTGTCCACCGGCAAGATCGCGCGGCTAGCGGGCGGCGCGGTCATCGCCCAGAGCGGCGATACGGTGTTGCTGGCAACGGCCACGATGGCCCGCACTCCGCGTGAGGGCATCGACTTTTTCCCGCTGAGCGTGGATTTCGAGGAACGGCTCTACGCCGTCGGGCGTATCCCCGGCTCATTCTTCCGCCGCGAGGGCAAACCCTCTGAACAGGGGACATTGACCAGCCGCTTGATCGACCGGCCCTTGCGCCCACTGTTCCCCAAAGATATGCACAACGACGTGCAGGTCATCGTCACCTCCCTTTCGCAGGGCGAGGAGAACTACGCCGATATTCTGGGCATCATCGCCGCCTCAGCCGCGCTGATGATTTCCGATATCCCCTTCGACGGCCCGGTGGCCGGCGTGCGCATCGGCTACATCGATGGCGTATTGGTGGTCAATCCCACCATCTCCCAGATGAAGAACAGCAAACTGGACCTACGTGTCGCCGGCAGCGCCGACGCCATCATCATGGTCGAGGCCGGCGCGAACGAGATCGAAGAGAGCCTGATGGTCGAGGCTATGCAGTTGGCCCACCAAGCTATGCAAGATGCGATCGCCGTCCAGAACGAGATGCGCGCCGCTGTAGGTAAGCCGAAGAGCGATTACCCGTCGTTCACCCTACCGGAGGCCCTCAAGACCCGCGTCGCCGGTCTCGTCACCGCAGATATTCAGAACCTCCTGGCGACCTCGCCGCTGAAGGGCGAGCGCATCGAGGTTGTGGATGCCCTGCGCGATGGCGTCAAAACGCAACTGGCCGAAGAGGCCGAGGCCGAGGGCTGGACGACCGCGCAAATCGGTGAGGCATTCGAAGACGCGCTCAAGGCCGTCGTCCGCCGCCGCATCCTGGATGAAAACATTCGCCCCGATGGACGCGATCAACGCACCATCCGCCCGCTGGACGCCGAAGTGCACCTGGTGCCGCGTCCGCACGGCAGCGGCATGTTCACCCGCGGCGAGACACAGGTACTCAGCCTGGTGACTCTGGGGATGCCCAACGAGGAGCAGGAGATCGACGACCTCTTTCCCGAAGACACCAAACGCTACATCCATCACTACAACTTCCCGCCCTACTCCACCGGCGAAGTGTACCCGTTGCGCGTGCCGCGCCGCCGCGAGATCGGCCACGGCGCCCTTGCCGAGCGCGCGCTCGTGCCGGTGCTGCCGCCCAGAGACAAGTTCCCCTACACCATCCGTGTGGTCAGCGAAGTGATGGCCTCCAACGGCAGCACCTCGATGGCTTCCACCTGTGGGAGCACGCTGGCGTTGATGGATGCTGGCGTGCCCATCAAGTCCCCCGTCGGCGGCATTGCGATGGGTCTGGTGAGCGACGGCGAGCGGTACCGCGTCCTCACCGATATCCAGGGGATGGAAGATCACCTGGGCGATATGGATTTCAAGGTCACGGGGACGCGCCAGGGCATCACGGCCTTACAGATGGACATCAAGATCAAGGGCGTCACCCGCGAGATCCTCACAGAGGCGCTGGCGCAGGCCAAGCAGGCGCGCGAGCAGATCATCGATGTGATCGAAACAGCGATCCCGGCCCCACGCGCCGAACTCTCCAGTTACGCGCCCAAGATGCTCACTACCAACATCGATCCCGAAAAGATTGGCGCACTCATCGGCCCCGGCGGCAAGAACATCCGCGCGATCCAGGCCGAGTACGGCGTCAAAGTCGATGTCGAAGAGGATGGCACCGTCTACATCGGGTCGCCCGGCGGCGAAGGGGCGCAGAAGGCGCTGAAATACATCGACGCGATGATGGCAACGCCCGAAGTGGGGAGAATCTACAGCGGCAAAGTCGTGCGGGTGGCCGATTTCGGCGCTTTCGTGGAAATCCTGCCGGGCACCGACGGTATGGTCCACATCTCCCAGTTGTCCGACACACGTGTCAATCAGGTCACGGATGCGGTCAACGTGGGCGATGAGGTCATGGTGATGCTCACTGATGTCGGCCCCGAAGGCAAACTTCGGCTGTCGCGCCGCGCGGTGCTGGAGGGCTGGACGCTGGAAGAGGCCCGGGCGCAGGATGCTCCGCGCTCCAGCGCCGGCGGACGTCGCGAAGGCGGAAGCCGTGAGGGCGGGCGTCGCGATGGCGGCCGCCGCGACAACGACCGGCGTCGCTAGAACGAATGTAGTTCCCAACCCCGCGTTCGCTGTGAGAAACCGCACAGCGAACACGGATTTTCATTCACAATTCATAACCAAGAAGTGAGGTAAACACAATGGGTAACGATCCGAAAGTCCAAACACTGGGTGAAACCGAGAACTACGTGGTCTGGGTCTCCAATGAGCCTGATGAAGGCGAAGAACTGTATCACATCGAGCTGTCGAACGTCACGTTGCACCTCTTTCCGGAAGAGTGGGAAGAGTTCACGGCGCTGATCATGCAGGCCGTCCGCTAAGCGCGGGCAGTAGAAACTGCACACAGTAGGAGTTGCACGCAGTTTTAGGCGCGACACGCGCGGGGTTTTCGATCCCGCGCGTGTTGTGTTAGCATCAAGGACTACAAAAGCCGCCGTCTTATTTAGGTTGGGGGGACACAGCCAGAGACCGGACCCAGCGCGCTCTGGGCGGCTTCGACCGCGCCAGTTCTGAAGAGGTAGTAGGCGTTTCAGCGCCCAAAAGACCGCTAAAGCGGTTACTACGAGCCTGAATTTCGATCTACTGAGATTCCGCCGGTTTGACGGCTAGATGCAACGCCGATAGGATTTACGGCCATTTTTGTGCTATAATGGAAGCGAAAGAGAAAAAGGCTTTGTAATTGTAGGCCGTTGAGGGACCGCTTGATAATCGTGGGATACGCTTGAGGGTAAAATCATGGTCGATCCACTAGAGAGATTTACACCAGCAGCACAAGAAGTCCTGCGCTTTGCGCAAATCGAAGCGACGCGTATGCGCCACGCGACGATTGGGCCGGAACACATCCTACTCGGCCTGCTGCTTGAAGGCGAAGGCATCGCCGGGCGCGTACTGCGCGACATGGGATTGCGCGCCGTGCAGGCGCAGCAGACGGTGGCGCGCCTTTCCAGCGCCGCCCCGCTAACCGCCCTGGAACCAGAACTACGCCAATCTACCAAAGTTCTCATCCAAATGGCGATTGACGAATCGCAGCGTTATCAAAGCGCCGTCGTCGATACGCAACACCTGCTGCTGGCGCTGCTGCAACAACACGAGGGCGTCATCATCGCCGTGCTCACCCAGGCCGGGTTGTCTATCGAAGCCATACGCCGGCGCGTCGAACGGCTGACGCCTAGCCGCACATCCGAACCTGCCGGGCGCAAACCCGCGCCACGGGGCGGGGAACGGACTCAAGATTCGGTGCTGGCCCACGTTGCGGTCGACCTTACCAAGTTAGCGGAGGAATCCAAACTCGATCCCGTCATCGGGCGGCACGCGGAAATCGAGCGCGTCATCCAGATCCTGGCGCGCCGCACCAAGAACAATCCGGCGCTGATCGGCGAACCGGGCGTCGGCAAGACCGCCATCGTCGAAGGGCTGGCGCAGCGCATCATCTCCGGCGGCGTGCCTGGCCCCATCCTGGGCAAGCGCCTGATGCAGTTGGACATCGGCGCGCTGGTCGCCGGCACGATGTACCGGGGACAGTTCGAAGAGCGGCTGAAACGTGTCATCAACGAACTGAAAAACGGCAACACCATCGTCTTCATCGACGAATTGCATATGCTGGTGGGCGCGGGATCGGCGGGGTCGTCGATGGATGCTGCGAACATCCTCAAACCGGCGCTCGCGCGCGGTGAACTGCAATGTATCGGCGCGACGACGCTGGACGAGTATCGCAAGCACATCGAGTCGGACCCGGCGCTGGAACGGCGTTTCCAGCCGGTGATGGTGGATGAACCGACAGTCGAACAGACCATCAGCATTTTACGCGGCATCAAGCACGCTTACGAGCTGCATCACAACCTGCACATCAGCGACGAAGCCCTCGAAGCGGCGGCGCGGCTATCGGCGCGCTACGTCCCGGATCGCTTCCTGCCGGACAAAGCCATCGACGTGATGGACGAAGGCGCATCGCGCGTCAAAATGTACAAGTCGCCTGTCTCCATCCAACTGCGAGAGGTGTTCGAGCAATTGCAAGACTTGCGCCTGAAACGCGCGCAGTTGACGGCCCAGAAAAAACAGCACACGCTAACTGAGTTGGAAGTGGAAGAGAAGGCGTTGGAGAGCAAAATGGAAGAACTCCGGCATCTCCAGGGCAGCCAGGACGATGGCCTGACGGTCAGTCCCGAGGATATGGCCGAAATCATCGCGATGTGGACGGGCATTCCGATGAATCGAATCGCCGAAGCGGAATCGCGGCGGTTACTGCAAATGGAAGTTGAACTGCGTCAACACATCGTCGGGCAGGATGAGGCTATCGACAAAATCGCGCAGGCGGTGCGCCGCGCGCGCGCCGGTCTGAAGGACCCCCGGCGGCCCATCGGTTCCTTCATCTTCCTCGGCCCCACCGGTGTGGGCAAAACCGAGCTGGCGAAGGCGCTGGCAACGTTCATGTTTGGCAGTGAAGATTCACTGGTTCAACTCGATATGTCGGAGTTCATGGAACGGCACTCAGTTTCCCGGCTGGTGGGCGCGCCGCCCGGCTACATCGGCTATGACGAGGCCGGACAGTTGACCGAGACAATACGGCGACGACCTTATTCCATCGTGGTCTTCGACGAGATCGAAAAGGCGCATCCTGACGCGTTCAACATGCTGTTGCAGATTATGGAAGAGGGCGTGTTGAGCGATGCCAAAGGCCACAAGGTCGATTTCCGTAATACCATCGTCATTATGACTTCGAACGTCGGCGCAGATGAGATTATGCGCCAAAGCAAGCTAGGGTTCACGTTGGAAACTCTGGAAACCGACGCCGCGCAAGCTTACAAAGACATGAGCCAGAAGCTCATGAACAAGCTACGTAAACTTTTCCGCCCGGAGTTCCTCAACCGGGTGGATAGCGTGATCGTGTTCCATGCGTTGAACCACGACGACATCCGCGAGATCGTTCTTCTGGAGACCGGCAAGCTGCGCGCGCGCATCCAGGACAACAACCTGGGTCTGATACTTAGCGATGCGGCGCAGGAATGGCTCGCCACCCACGGATATGATTCCGAGTATGGCGCACGTCCGCTCAAGCGCCTCATCCAGCAGGAAGTAGAAACCCCGCTCTCCGATAGGCTGCTCAACGGCGAATACCAGCCCGGCGACGTCATCCTCGTGGACGTCGATGAGAACGGTATCACCTTGCAGCACGCGGAAGAGCCGGAGTTGATGATTGATTTGTAGACGGTAAACGGTAGACGGGGCGAGTGTCATTCACTCGCCTTTGTTTTTGCCAATGCCTTATCACATTCAGGCTCGCTATCCGCTGCATCGACTTCGGCGGCGCGGGGGTGGGCGCGCAGGTAGATTTCGCGCGCGCGCTTTTGGGTGACGTTGGCGTAGATCTGCGTCGTGGCCAGGTTTTCGTGACCGAGTAGCTCTTGCACCACCCGCAAGTCGGCCCCGCCGTCGAGCATGTGCGTGGCGAAGGTGTGTCGCAAGAGGTGCGGTGTCACCGTCTGGTCGATGCCGGCGAGGACGCCGGCTTGCCGCACGATTTCATCCACCGAGCGCACGGACAGCCGTCCCCCAAAGCGGTTGAGGAACAGCGCGTTGGTTGGCTGGCGACCGCCCAACTGCGCCGGACGCCCCACGTCGATGTACGCCCGCAGCGCCACCGCTGCCGGACGGCCCAACAGGGCCAGTCGCTCCTTGTCTCCCTTGCCGATGACACGCATCTCACCGCTGCCCAAATCCACATCGCGCACATCCAAAGCAGCCAGCTCGGCGACCCGCACGCCGGAAGCGTAGAGCGTTTCGAGGATGGCGCGGTCGCGCATCCCCTGCGGCGTCGCGCCGTCCGGGACGACCAACAACTGCTGCACTTCTTCGACGGTGAGATAACGGGGCAAACGGCGCGGGACGCGCGGTGCGTAGATGCGGCGAAAGAGGTTCTGTTCCCAGGCATGGCGGCGCACCAGATAGTCGCCGAAGGCGCGCAACTCGAAGACGCGCCGCGCGATGCTGGCCCGTGCGTATTCGGCCTCGGCTAACTCTTCCAGGTAATCGCGCACCAGGTCTCGGCGCAGTCCGGCGAGGGCGTTGACGCCGTGCTCGGCGCTGTAGTCGAGGAACTGTCCGATGTCGGTGCGGTAGTTTTTGACAGTGTAAGGCGAGGCGTTATCGCGCTCCAACGCCTCGAGGTAACGCTCCAACCACGCA
>JAKJAB010000167.1 GCA_022707725.1 Chloroflexota bacterium
ATGCTGTGGACGATCCCGTTTCCGTGGGTGATCTGCTTCGTCTTCTACTCGCTCTTCTACTGGGCCTATCCCAGAGACGCCGCAAAGTTGCGCGCCCTGATGGCCGCCCGCGCCGCAGAAATCAACCACAGCCAGTAACGAGTGAAGAGTGAAGAGCAACGAGCAACAAGCAACAAGCAACAAGCAACGAGCAACAAGCAACGAGCAACAAGCAACGAGCAACAAGCAACAAGGAGAACTATGCAGGTCGAACTGATTGCATTGACGCAGTATTTGCGCGGCAATGGAACGCCGGAGGAGTTGTTGGAGCACGCCGGGCGGGTATGCTATCGCAGCGAGAGCCGGGGGGATCCGGCGAAATTTCTGCGCGCGCGGCTGCGCGAGGGCCACGAGAGCCTCATCGAACATGCCAGCGCCACGTTCGAGATCAGCGGGATTAGCCGCGCGTGCTCGCACCAGCTCGTGCGTCACAGGCTGGCCTCGTACTCCCAAGAATCGCAGCGCTACGTGGACGCTTCCGAGCCTGCGCTGGTTGTCCCCGATGCGATTGCCGAGGATCCCCGCGCGCGGGCCGCATGGGAGGGATTTATCGAGAACGTGAAAACGACGTACCAGGAATTGCGGGAATTGGGCATCCTCAAAGAAGACGCCCGCTTCGTCCTGCCGAACGCCGCCGAGACGCGCATCATCGTCACAATGAACTTCCGCGAGCTGCTACACTTCTTCCGCCTGCGCATCACCCCAGAGGCGCAGTGGGAGATCCGCCGGCTGGCAATCGTCATGCTCGAACTGCTCGCGCCGCACGCCCCGGCCGTTTTCGACACCGTACTGCACGACCTCCGCACCGCACATCCCGAGTTCTTCGCAGCCTAGACCACAAAACCCTCCAACAAAAAGGTATTTTGGGAGGTGTTTTTCGTTTGCGGGCGCGCCCACAAACGAAAAACACCTCTTTTTGCTCTAAAATTTGCATTGCACGAAAGAGAGACTTATAATAGTAAAGGTGGTTTCCAGGGGGCCAAAGGAGGTGGAGGTATAAGCACACAATCGTTTCACAGTTGTTTCCCGATCACGTTTTCCCATATCTTTGGATCGTTATGACTGCATCGCACCTAACATCGCGACACCATTTTTCTCAACCATAACCACATCACCACAGTTTTCGGATTTCGAAAGGGGGTTTTGTCATGAATTCGATTCTCGTGTTGATTTTGGGCGCTGTCGTCATCTACGTTGGGTATTTCATATACGCCCGTCGCATCGACCAGAACGTGATCCAGCCCGACGCAAAGAAGGCAACCCCGGCCAAGATGTTCATGGATGGCGTGGATTTTACACCCGCCAGCCGCAACGTGTTGTTTGGCTATCAATTCAAGTCTATCGCTGCGCTCGGCCCCATTACCGGCCCGATTATCGCCGTGCAATGGGGATGGTTCCCCGCCCTGCTCTGGATCATCCTGGGCACGTTCTTCATCGGCTGGGTGCAGGATTACGGAGCCATGATGATGGGCGTGCGCCGCGAAGGCGATTCGATGGGCGCGCTGAGCTACAAATTGATCTCCCCCCGCGCGCGCAACATCCTGATGATCTTCCTCTACTTCTATCTCTTGCTGATCATGGGCAGCTTCGGCAACGCGGTTGGCAAGACGTTGATGATCAACCCCAAAGTGCCCTTGGGCATGATCGCCGTTGTGCTGATGGGCATCCTGGCCGGGCAGATGACCTACAAGTGGAAGCAGGACATCATCTTCACCACTGCGGTCACCGTCGCGCTTACGTTCCTTGGCATTTGGCTTAGCACCACAGCGCCAGTGGCCAAGTTCTTCAACGGTTTGTATGGCCTGCCCGAATCGCCGGTCTGGTTCCTGGGCAACACGCAAGCGCAGGTCATCGGCACGCTCCTGGTCATCGTCTTCTGCTATCTGGGTTCCGTCATGCCAATCTGGTCTTTCGCGCAGCCGATCAACTACATCTCCTTCTGGATCGTCTCGCTGGGCGTGTTGGGCGGTGTGTTGGGAATGCTGATCTGGCGTCCCGGCATGGGCGACTTCCCGGCCTTCACCAAGTTCACCACCGCCAGCGGCCCGCTATGGCCGATGCTCTTCGTCACCATCGCCTGCGGTGCGATCTCCGGCTGGCACAGCCTGGTCTCCTCGTCGGGGACGGCGCGCCAGCTTGAGGCCGAGACCGACGCCATGCCGGTCGGCGGCGGCGCGATGTTCATGGAAATGTTCTTCGCGATTGTCGCTTTCCTCACTGCGACGGCGGCATTTGGCGGATTCCAGGGCTATCAGGATGCGGGCGGCGCGGGCAAAGCGCTGGCCGTCTTCTCCGGCGGTCTGGCGAACTTCCTCAGTCACATCGGCATTCCCAAAGACTTCGGCACGGCCTATGGCTCGGTTTTCTTGACCATTATGGCTCTGACGATTATGCAGCTCGTGATCCGCTTCATGCGCGTCGCCAGTGCCGAATTGGTGGGCGAGAAGTTCCCGGCGATGAAAAACGTCCACGTGGGGACGATCGTGGCGTTGATCCTGACGCTGGTCTTCGTGTGGGTCATTCCCTGGCTGACGATCTGGTCTGCGTTTGGCGCGGCCAACCAACTGATGGCCGGGTTGGCGTTGATGTTGATCGCTCTCTGGGCGATGTCGGAGGGGCGCAAACATACCTGGGCGCTGTATCCGGCGGCGTTTATGATCGTGACGACCCTGGCCGCGCTGCTCTATCTGGCCTACGACAACTTCTTCGTCAAGCTGCCAAAAGCAGCGACAGCCCAGGCCGGAATCGCGGCGGTGCTCGTGGGCGTCATCGCCTTGGTGTTGGTCATTGCGGCGGCGATCCTCGTCTACGATGGGTGGAAGGCGCTGCGCAAGCCGCAGGAAAAGAAAGCCCCGGCTAAAGCATAGCTGTAACATCGGAGGAGGGCTGGCCCCCGCCCCCTTCTCAACGCTAACACGGAGAACGTTGGAACGCTTCACCGTCGAAACGTTCCAACGTTCGAAACTTTGTGAGGAGACACTAGTGCTGCCGCACACCCGGCAGCACGAAAATGATTCTCCTCAACGGATTCAACGGAATTTAACGGATATTTTTCCGTTGAATTCGTTCGATCCGTTGAAGCTATTTCGAAGGAGCGGACATATCGTGGAGCCGGGTAGCATCAGGAATAGACTACAGCGCATCGCACATGCCGCGCGTGAGATGCTCTACGGGATGACCACTTACGAGTGGGCGCAGAGCGCCAGGCGCGAACGCGCCGAAGTCGAAAGCCTGTTCGTCCTGGTCAGCTTTGGCGATCTGGTGGGATTGCCGATTCTACCGCCCTACTATACGCTGCGATTGCTGCCTTACGTCGTCCCGGCGATCAACCGCTGGAAGCGCAGCCTGCTCCGCGAGCGCGACTGGACCGACCTCTCAGACTTGATCGGCGGGATCGATTGACCTTTTACCACGAATCTTCACGAATTCACAAGGAGATAACAATGCCAGAAGAAGAACAACGCGATAGCAAACTGAAACAATTGGGCCGCTCGGTGAAGGAGTTCCTGTACGGCATGGCCGGTCACGACATGACCCGCTTTGCCCTCAAGACGCGCGGCAGCATGGAGCACCTGTTCATCCTCATCACCATGGGGGATTTGCTCGGCATTCCCATTCTGCCGCCGTACTACTCGTTGCGTCTGTTGCCCTACGTCGTGCCGCAAATCTCCACGTGGAAGCGGCGCATGTTGCGCGAGCGCGACCTGACCGACGCGCTTGCATAGATAACATTTCCCTCGACGGATCGACCGGAATTCAACGGGTTCCTTTCCGTTCGCTCCGTTGAATCCGTTGAGCACCCTCTGTTTGAAGGAGAAAATATGTCACTTGCACAAGTTTTCCGCGAACATCCCAATCGACGTTACATCGAGTTTGGTGGAAAGGGCGGGCTAGGCAAGACCACGTTCTCGGCGGCGACGGCCTACTGGCTGGCGCAGCAGGGCTACAAGGTGCTCGTCTTCTCCGTAGACCCGCAAGCCTCGCTCTCGGACATCTTCGAGCGCGACATCTTCGGCCAGGGCGCGGTCGAGATTTGCCCCAACCTCTACGCCCAGGAAATCGACGCCGACCAGCGCATCCGCGAATACCAGAACGAAATCCGGCAGAAAATCCTCGATATGTACGGCCTGGACGAGGTGCCGAAGGAGATCGAGGACTACATCCAGGCCACCGCCGCCGAACCGGCGATGGAGGAGAGCGCGATCTTCGACGCCGTGGTGGATATCGTCGTCAGCGGCGACTTCGACTACTACATCTACGACCTGGTGCCGCTGGGCCACGCGCTTTACTACCTGAGCATGGCGAGCGTCTACGATGAGTGGATCGACAAGATCACCGCGCTGCGCACCGAGATGCAGGAGTACTCGCAGGTCGCGGCGATCCTCGAGCGCAAGAAGGAAAGCGAAGAGGATCAGATCCTCGCCGAATTGCAGGACATCAAGCAGCGGATCAATACCTCGTCGGGCATCCTCACCGACCGCGAAAAGACGGCCTTTTTCTTCGTCGTCACGCCGGAGGAGATGATCATCCTCGACACGCAGAAGGCCGCGACGCTGTTCGCCAAGTACCAGGTGCCAATTTCCGGCTACATCGTCAACCGCGTCATCCCGCCGGAACTGGCGCAGCAGAACATCCCCGCGTACCTGAGAAACCGCATCGAAATGCAGAATAAGTACCTCAAGCAGATCGACGAAACCTTCGGGGTAGATGTGGTGGCGCAGGTGCCAGAGTTCGAGCGCGACATCACCGGTCTGGAGATGATCGGCAGGGTCGCAGCGGAGTTGTTTGGAGGTGAAGCATGATCACAGCATCCATGCAAGAGTTTTTCACGCAGCATCCCGACATCAAGTACGTTTTCTTCGGCGGCAAGGGCGGGGTGGGCAAGACGGTGATGGCGGGCACCGCGGCGCTGTGGCGGGCGCAGCAGGGCCGCCGCACGCTGCTGGCCTCCACCAATCCCGTGCACTCGCTCAGCAGCCTGCTCGATCAAAATGTCTTCGGCGCGCCGACGCCCGTGAACGGCGTTCCCAATCTCTTCGCCTACGAGATCGACACCAAAGACACCATCGAGCGCTCGAAGGTCGAGCTGACGCAGAAGATTCAGTGGTTCCTCAAGTACGCGGACATCAAAACGCGGGCCGACGAATTCGTCGAATCGGCGACGATGAACCCGGCCTTCGAGGAATCGGCGATGTTCGAGAACATGATCGACCTGATGTTCGAGGACAAGTACGACACCTACGTCTTCGACACAGCGCCGACGGCGAACACACGCCGCCTGCTGGGTATGTCGAGCGTCTACGGGATGTGGGTCAATAAGATGATGCAGAGCCGTGAGGAAGCCAAATCGCTCCGCGAGCTGCTCTCCTACAGCCGCAAGAAGGAGAAAGATCCCCTGATGGATTATCTCGTCAACCTGCGGATGCGCATGGAGCGCGCGAAGCACCTGCTCACCGACGCCGAAAAGACCGCCTTCTTCTTCGTGACCCTGCCGGAAGCGCTGCCCATCGCAGTGATCAAGCGCTTCATCGACTGGTTCTACGAGTTCGGCATCCCCGTGGGCGGCGTGATCGTGAACATGCTCATCGACAAAGAGGGCATCACCGCCGACACGCCCGAATTTGTGCGCAACCGGGTGGCGATGCAAGACCACCACATGGAAGACATCTGGGCCAGCTTCTCCGACACTCGCGCGCTCGTTCCGCTCTTCGAGACCGAGGTGCGCGGCGTCGAGATGCTCAAGCGTACCGCCGGGCAGCTATTTAAGGATTGAAGATTAAAAGATTAAAAGATTGTAACTATTCAGCCTTGAGGTGGGACGCACTTAGCTGAACCCAAAACAGCAATTTTTGCGCTTCCTACTGTCATTGCAGGCGTAAAAGTGCGCCCCACCTGAATCGTTACAGGAAAACTATGCTCGATCATCCGGCATTTTTGATTCTCGCTATAGGATTGTTGTACATCCTGGGATTCGGTGGGTTGTCGCTGCTGCGCCGCCAGGGGCTTTCCACACGCTTCGCCGTCGAAAGCCTGATCGTTAGTGGACTCGGCGCAGCGGTGACCTTCGCGTTTCCGGGATTTCCACCGCTGCTGTTCCTCGTCCTGCTCTATCTGGTGACGATGCGCGTGCGGCTGCTGGCGGACCTGGCCAATGCCTTTCTCGCCCGCAAAAACTTTCCGCGGGCGATGGCGACGTATCGCGCGGCGCTAAAGCTGTGGCCCGATGCCGTCAGCCGGCAGATCGTCCTCATCAACCGGGGCGTCGCCGAACTGCGCGCCGCCGAGCCGGAAACGGCTTACGCCACACTCACCGAGGCCCTGGGCGACCAGGAATTCAAGATCGGCGCGCATTACCTGTCTGCCGGATATTACAACCTGGGTTTGGCCGCCCGCCGCACCGGCCACGAAGCTGAGGCCGTTCACCACTTCAATGAAGCGATAGACGCGCTGCCCCATTCTATCTACGCGCAGGCTGCCCGCCGCGCGCTGCAGGAACATTCCCCCAAACAGGAGCCACAGTCTGGTACGGATGAAAAAACCGGCTGAAGCCGGGGTCAAACTGGCTTCAGCCGGTACTACATCTTACCGGACGAGTTTGCTCATCCTCATTGATTGCGCAGTACCAACGGCAAGTAGATTTTACGTTCGGCGATGACTTCAATCGTCGCTGTGTGGCCTGCCCCGTCGGTGTAGGTGTAGGTGCCCGGTCCTGTGAACTGCCGCCGGTAGACCTGTCCTGGCAGCAATAGACCACCGTCGAAGCCCAGGGTACTGGTGAGCGGATCCAACGCGCCGCCACTGCGTGGCTGTAAGAGCGGGTTTGTATTGAAGCGCGCCAGGTCTGCGGCGGTCGCGGTCGCGCCCAACGTCGAAATCCACTCCACGCTGCCGTCTGCCGGAATGGTCAGCATGGAGGGGCTTGGGCCGTCCGGTGTCAACGCAATTTGCGCGATGTTGTCTGTCGTCCACCGTGTGAGCGGCATGTTGACGTGGACGATTTCGTTGATGACCTGCACCACCGGGCTGCGCCACGATTGGTAGCCGCCTGCGCCGTCCGCTTGCAGGTAATAGAAGCCGGGCGGCGTGAAGAAAGCGAAGTAACCCTCTGGGCCGGTCACCTGCGGATTGATCTGGTTCTGATAGAGATGCGCCGGCCAGGGAATCCAGCCGCCCCATTCGGGCACCGAGACGTAAGCCGTCACTGTGATGCCCGGCAGTGCCTGCACCGGCGCGTACATCCCCGTGGTGACGCTGTAGCTGCCCCCGGCGTCCACGTCGAACA
>JAKJAB010000168.1 GCA_022707725.1 Chloroflexota bacterium
CGATAGTCGTTAGTCCGATAGTCCGGCGCCCATTTTCATTATCGGGGCTGCACCACAGGTTCGGTTACACTCCTTGTCTTATTTTGAACCTGCCGTCCCGGATGCTTTATTGCAAAACCCGGAGCCTATCCACCATTATATTATCGTATCAACACTTTTATGTCAAATCGCCATTTGCCGGGAATTTTCCAAACGTTGTCAACTTTGCGCGTCAGGGCCTACAGTTTTGAAGTCAATACACGACATCGACCTGCCTTTTGGTCAGCGCCGATTCGGCAATGGCGGCGCACACGCAGTCGGCGCGATAGCCGTCTTCGAAGGTCGCGCCGTAAGGGGCGACGTCCTTGTCGTTCACGATGCAGTCGAGGAAGTGCGCCAATTCGTGGACGAAGCTGTGTTCCCAGCCGATCATGTGCCCCTGCGGCCACCAGTTCGACCACCAGGGATGATACGGCTCGCTGATCAGGACGTTGGTGAACCCCTGGGTTTCCTTGCGACCTTCGCCCACCCAGAAAACCTCCAACTCGTTGAGACGCTCTAGATCGAAAACGATCGTGCCCTTTTCGCCGTTGATCTCGAGCACCTCGTGATTCTTGCGCCCGGCGGCGAAGCGTGTGGCCTCCAGCGTGCCGATCGCGCCGTTGGCAAAGCCGACGGTCGCCACGAAGGCGTCGTCGACATCGACTTTCGCCATCGTGCCGTCGCCCAGCGGACGCTCCGGGATGAACGTGCGCATCATCGCGCCGACGCTCTCGATCTCGCCCACCAGGAAGCGCCCCAGATCAATGATGTGCGCGCCCAGATCGCCGAGCGCGCCAGCGCCGGCCTCTGCCTTGTTCAGCCGCCAGATCATCGGCGTGCCGTAGTGCGGCATGATCCACTCTTGCAGGTAGACGGCGCGGTAGTGGTAGATGCGGCCCAACGCGCCGCCCTCGATCAACTCGCGCGCCTGGCGGATGGCGGGGACGAAACGGTAATTGAAGGCGACCATATGTTTGACGCCGGCCTTTTCCACTGCATCCCACATTGCCTTGGACTCCGCCGGATTGCGGCCCAGGGGTTTTTCGCAGAAGACGTGCTTGCCCGCTTGCGCCGCCGCGATACTCGGTTCGGCGTGCAAGGCGTTCGGCCCGCCGTTGTCGAAGAGTTGCACATCGTCATCCTTGAGCATCTCCCCCCAATCCGTGTAATACTTCGCGTAACCATACCGCTTGGCTGCCTCGGCGACCGCGTCTTCGTTGCGCCCGCAAATCGCAGCCAAAACCGGCACAGCCGGCGGCGGGTACATCATATAGGGGATCTTCTTGTACGCATTGCTGTGGGCCTTACCCATAAACGCATAACCCAACATTCCGACGCCAATCTGTGGAGCCTCCCCCGCGGCCCGCGCGCCGGCCATCGTCGTAAAACCACCACTGTCGCTCATAACTCGCTCCTTGCTACTCACTCCCAAACGCCGCGTCGAACGCGACGGCTGACGGCGCGAAATCCTGTTTGCGGATCATCGCCAGCGATTCCTGCGCGCCGTATTCGCGGTCCATGCCGCTGTCTTCCCACTCGATGGAGAGCGGGCCTTGATAGCCGATGCGGTTGAGCGCGCGGATGATCGGGTCCCAACGCACGTCCCCGTGGCCCGGCGAGACGAAGTCCCACCCACGCCGCCTGTCGCCGAAGTCCAGATGCGACGAGAGGATGCTGCTCCGCCCGTCGAGGTGCAGCCGCGAGTCCTTCACGTGGACGTGGACGATGCGCTCGGGGAAGGCGTAGATCAGCTCCGGCGGATCGATGAACTGGTGGATCAGGTGGCTTGGGTCGAAGTTGATGCCAAAGGCCGGGTGCCCATTCACCGCCTTGAGCGCCCGTTCGTAGGTGACGATGTCGTAGGCGATCTCCGTAGGATGCACTTCCAGCCCGAATCTGACGCCCTCGGCCTGGAAAACGTCGAAAATCGGCGTCCAGCGGGCGGCAAAGTCGGCGTACCCCGCGTCGATGTCGGCCTGGCTGGTGGGTGGGAAGAAGTAGAACATCCCCCACACACTGCTGCCGGTAAACCCATTGACGATGTCCACGCCGAACAGCTTGGCGGCTTTGGCCGTATTCTTCATCTCCTCGGCGCAGCGCTGGCGCACGCCTTCCGGGTCGCCGTCGCCCCACAGGCGCGGCGGGAGGACGCTTTTGTGGCGGCGGTCGATGTTGTCGCACACGCACTGCCCGACGAGGTGGTTGCTGATGGCGAAGCTCTTGAGGTTGTACTTCGCCAGCAGGTCGCGCTTCACGCGCACGTAGGCGTCGCTTTCGAGCGCCTTATCGACCTCGAAGTGGTCGCCCCAACAAGCGAGTTCGAGGCCATCGAACCCCCACGCGCTGACTTTCTGCGCGAGGGTTTCCAGGGGCAGGTCGGCCCATTGTCCAGTGAATAAGGTAATTGGTCGTCCCATAGTATTAGCTCCTTTGACGATTACAATGTGGATTCAAGGTAGTGTAATTAGCGTATTTGCCAACGTGTTACGACTGTTATTGTATCTGCAATTGAGTGGAAAAGCAATTCACCAAAATCACGATCAAATGTGAGAATGTTCCCTAGATTCCTTCGATGTGTCCTCGATTGTCACAATTCCAGTGTCCCTTGAACTGCGCCTGGCTCCGCCACCCGCTCTGCCTGTTTGAACGTGCCCCACGCCGGCGGCATCTGCGGCTTAGCGCCGCCGAGCAGCGCCTCGATGGTGAGAATTTGCACGCGCGGATATTTCCGATACCAGCCCGGTGAGTGATAGAAGCCCGCTTCGACGGCCTCCGTCTCCATGGGCTCGGTAGGCGCTTCCAGCGTGAGCAGCAGGCCGAGCGCGGCTTTCTCCCGTTCCAACGTGCCGCGCAGATCGCGCACATCGCGGACGCTGACCTTGCCGCTCTTCACCTGAACGAGCGCCCGTTTGGCCGCGCCGGAGGTATCGTCCATAAAGTTGATGATGCCATCGATGCCGCGATCCGCGCCTTTCTTGCCTTTCGTCGCCGTGGTCGGCTGCGATGGGCGCGCGCCGACGAGCGACAGCGCCCACCACTCGAACTGGAAGCGGTCGTGCTGCGCCAGGTAGCGCGCAGCGCCGACGCTCTCCGGCGCGCCGGTGACGCGGAAGCCGAGGCCGGGGAACATCTCTTGCAGGCGCGAGCGTTGCAGCGAGATCGAGAGGAAAGTGATGTCGATGCCGATCCAGCGCCGACCGAGTTTCTGCGCGGCAGCGACCGCCGTGCCGCACCCGCAGAACGGATCGAGCACCCAATCGCCGGGATTGCTGCTGGCCTCGATGATGCGTTCGAGCAGCGCGAGCGGCTTTTGGGTGGGGTAGCCGAGGCGTTCTTTGGATTGAGAATTGATTGGGTTGATGTCCGTCCAGATATTATCAAGTAAACGCCCTGGCATTTCATTCAAATATCGTTTTAATTGTGGTCGCTTTGACTTGGAATCTGGGTACCAGATGCGTCCTTCCTTGTCTAGCTCAGCCATCGTTTCCTTGGAATAGCGCCAACCCTTTGGAGGAGTGGCATGACCTTTCCATTCATACATCATATTAGGACGAGGGTTTGGACTGGTCATGTTGTCTAAACGATAAGGACCTCTTCCATCGTCGTCATTGTGTCTATACTTGCTGGCAACATAATCGGGATCGTAATCGGAGTACTGAGAATTCCAAGTGAATGTATTGCCTTTGGAATAGAAGAGTATTGTGTCACTGACTGGTGACCAGCGTTTGGCATCGCTGTGTGTTGTCGTACGTTTCCAGATGATTTCGTTCAGGAAATTCTCCGGCTCAAAAATCGTATCCAAAATGATCTTGAGATAATGGCTCGCCGTGGGGTCGCAGTGCAGGTAGAGGCTGCCGGTGGGCTTGAGCACGCGGTGCAGTTCGACCAGGCGCGCCGTCATCATCACCAGGTAGGCCATCATCTGGTTCGCGCCGACGAAGTCGCGCAGCGCGGTGATCATCTTGCCCACGTGTAGCGGGCCGTTGATGACCAGGTCTTCGTAGGTGCTCTCGGCGGCGCGGTTCCAGTGCCACGTATCTTCGAAGGCGGCAATCTGCGCCTCGCTGTCCTCACCGCTCTCGTCTTTGAAGAGCACATTGTACGTGCGACTGGAGTTGAACGGCGGGTCGAGGTAGATCAAGTCCACGCTCGCGTCGGGGATGTAGTCCCGCAGGATGGGCAGATTGTCGCCGTAAAAAAGCGTGTTGTCAGTGATCGGTTCGGGCATCTTTATTCCTCGTCTTTAATCCGCGCCCCGCTGCGCGTATCGAAAAAATGCAGCGTCTCCGCGGGCAGGTGGACGGTCAGTGGATCGCCGGGCGCGAGCGACATTTCTTGCGGTACGATAGCGCAGAAATTCGTCGTGCCGTTGTGCAGGTATACGACTTGCCGGCGGCGTCCAAAATCCGGCTCGATCACGTCGATCACACCGTCGAAACGCCGGCCTGCACTGGCTTCCACATTTGCGGCCCCGGTGACGACGGCCTCAGGGCGAATCCCTAGCGTCACCGCCTGGCCTTCGCGAGTTTGCGCCGCGATAGAGTCGGGCAAGACGAGCTGCAACCCGTCAAGATTTAGCATAGCGCCGTTTACCATCCCGTCAAGCAGATTCATCGGCGGAAGACCAAAGAACCCGGCCACGAACGTGTTCTCCGGCGCGTCCAGAAGCTCCTGGTAAGTCCCCACCTGCTCGACGCGCCCTTCACGCATCACCGCGATCAAGTCGCCGATGGCCATCGCTTCCACCTGATCGTGGGTGACGTAGACCGCCGTGATGTTGAAGCGATGGAGCAGTCGCTTGATTTCTGCGCGCGTCTGCGTGCGTAGCTTTGCGTCCAGGTTGGAGAGCGGCTCGTCGAACAGGAAGAGCCGGGGCTGGCGCACCAACGCGCGGCCAATCGCTACCCGCTGGCGTTGCCCGCCGGAAAGCTTGCCCGGTTTGTATTTGAGCAGCTCATCGAAGCCGATCCCCATAATCTCCGACGTGATGCGGATGCGTTCGTCGGCCTCGGCGTCGGGCGCTTTGTGGACTTTGAAGAAGAATCGCAGGTTGTCCTCGCTCTCGAAATGCGGGTAGAGCGCGTAGTTCTGGAATACCATGCCGATGTACCGCTCTTTTGGCGGGATGTCGCGCATGTTCTCTTCGTCGTAAAACACATCGCCGGTAAAACTCTCCAGACCGGCGATCACGCGCAGCAACGTGCTCTTCCCGCAGCCCGACGGCCCCACCACGGCGACGGTTTTCCCGTCAGGAATGGTCAAATGGATGTGATCCAGGGCCACAACCGGGCCTTTCGGGTGGAGGGTCTCCGTGTACGTGAAATGGGCGATCGTTCCCGTCGGGTCGCGGCGCTTGGTATGAAGTCTGGAATCGGGCGTGCGGAAGATGCGGGAGACGTCCTCGAGGCGAATCGTTGCCAAATCAGCCTCCAGGTCAGTGACGCTCGGTCTTTTCCAGCCGCGCGGCCAGCGCTTCGAGCGGCTTCCATTGCTTGCGCACGATGTAGAGCATCGCCAGTGTCATCAGCCAGCGTAGTTTGCAGTCCGGCTGCTGGGACAGCGTCTCGAATACCTGGATGGCCTGATCGTCTACGCGGCGCACTTTGGCGTATTGCGCGGCCAATGCTTCTAGATTGGAGAGCAAGGCTGTTGTTTGTGGCGTGGGCGGGCGGGCCGGCGTCTGCGTCGCTTGTCCTGCCTGTTCCAATCGTGCGGCCAGTGCCTTGAGCTTTGACCATTGCCTGCGCACGATGTACAGCATGGCCAGTGTCATCAGCCAGCGTTGTTTGCAGTCCGGCTTCTTGGCCAGCGTCTCGAACACACGGATGGCCTGATCGTCGGCGCGGCGCGCCCTGGCGTATTGGATAGCCAATGTTTCCAGGTCGGGTTGTGACGGGGGCGGCGGCGCGGGTGGGGAGGTCGGTGTCCGCGTTACCTGCGCAGCCTTGCTGGCCCGCTCCATCACGCTCAGCAATTGCTCGGCGGTGACCGGCTTGATCAAGTACCCCTGCGCGCCAACGGAGACGGCGCGCTGCAATGTTGGCTGGTCCTTTTCCGCCGAAATCACGATGCAGATGAGGGCGGGGTGTTCCTGGCGTAACGTCTGAATGGCCGTCAGCCCGTCCATAACCGGCATATTGACGTCGATAAGAGCGATGTCGGGATGGTGTTGGCGCGCCAGCTCAATCGCCTCACGGCCATTTTCGCCCTGGGCGACCACCTCACTGTCGGGTACGAGGCTCATCATCATTTGGATGCTTTTGCGGGTTTCCTCCGAGTCATCGACGATGATGACGCGCAACGGAGACGCCGCTGATCCTTGTGACGCTCTGCGTTCGGACATAGCTGACCTCCCTTTCGCGTTACCTGGTAGGCGCGGTTCCTATACCGCGCGTTTTTAGCC
Source organism: Chloroflexota bacterium (assembly GCA_022707725.1). GTDB lineage: Bacteria > Chloroflexota > Anaerolineae > B4-G1 > SLSP01 > DSWT01. Next base: position 6,425 of record JAKJAB010000168.1, read on the forward strand.
TCTGGCGCGCTATAGAAAGCGCAATTGCTTGCGTTGGAGATGGCGAATCCCCGCTGGCCCGGCGACAATCACATCGTCGGCGATTCCCAGACACATCCCGTGTTCGATGATCCCGGCGCGCGCGCGAATCTGCGATGCCAGTTCCTCCGGCTGCGCAATCGGCCCGAAGCGGCAGTCCAGAATCAAGTTACCCTGATCGGTGCGGAAAGGCTCGCCATCGTTCGAACGGCGCAGTGTGACTTCTGCTCCCAGGGTGGCGAGGTAATTGGCTTGCGAGCGCCACCCGAAGGGGATCACCTCGACCGGCACGGCCCACACCGTCCCCAATACCGGAACGAGTTTGCCCTCGTCGACGGCGATGATTTCGCGGCGGCTGGCCTGGGCGACGATCTTCTCCCGCAAAAGCGCACCGCCGCCGCCTTTGATGAGGTTGAGCGCGGGATCGACTTCATCGGCTCCGTCGATGGTCACGTCGATGACGGGCGCAGCTTCTAGCGTGGTGAGTGGGATGCCCAAAGCGCGCGCATCGGCTTCTGTCTGCCGCGAGCAGGGAACCGCCACGATGTCCTTGAGTTCGCCGGTAGCAAGCCGCGCTGCAATGTCGCGGACGGCGAAGATGGCCGTGCTGCCGTGCCCCAATCCCACGACCATGCCGGAGGTTACATATTGCGCTGCGTATTCGGCAGCCTGCTGTTTGAGTTGTGCGATGTCCACGTAAACTAAATATCTCCTCTGAAAATAGTCCGATAGTCGTTAGCCCGATAGTCCGGCGCCCATTTTCATTATCGGGGCTGCGCCACAGGTTCGGTTACACTCCTTAGAAAATGGCCTCAACGGATCGAACGGATTAAACGGAAAAATATCCGTTAGATTCCGTTGAATCCGTTGAG